>NZ_JBPGXO010000016.1:0-86448 GCF_056755555.1 Luteibacter sp. SVR4-7G
CCAGCGCGAGGATGATCATGCCCGACGACAAGGTGTTGTAGTGGCCCCTGCCCAGCGGACGCACCAGGTTCTCGATCGTTTCCGCCGGCAAGGCTTTCGCCTGCTCCGGAAAGTGCTTCGACAGCAGGTAGAGCACCGAGGCATCGCGGATCGGCGCATCGTAGTAGTCGAAGTACGCGTAGGCCTCGTCGGCCGGCGGACGGGTGAGCAGCTTGCGCGGGCCGGCGATCAGGTCGTTGGCCAGTCTGTCCTGGTGCAGCAGTTTGTACGCCGACGCCAGCCACGCGGCGGCGAGGTCGTTCTTCCATTCCTTGGGATACACCTCCTGCAGGCGGCGCTGCACCGAGGCGAGGTCGTTGGTGGTGACGTTGCCCTGGCGGGTCAGCAGGTAGATCGCGTAAGCACGCTGGCGCATTTCGGCGAGCGAATCGCCGCTGTCATCGGCGGCGATCTGGCGCAACGCATTGTCCGCCGCGGCAAGCATGTCGCGCGGCACGCTCACCCCGCGATCGCCCGCTTCCACCAGGTAATGCACGGCGTAATCGGTGACGAAGGTGTTCGTATCCGGCGTGGCCGTCCACAGGCCAAAGCCGCCCTGCCCGTTCTGCCGCGCGCGCAGGCTATCGAACAGGGCAGCCACCGGATCGGCCGGCGGAGCCGCGCCGTCCTGCATGCGCGCCGGCTTCACGTCGCCGAACTCCGGACGCTTGCCCAGCACCAGCGCCGGCATCGCTGCGCTGATGACCTGCTCCGTGCAGTAGTGAGGGAAATCCACGAGGTATGCGGCCAGTCCGCGCGCCAGCACCACGGGCACCGCGGAGAAGGCGGTATCGCGCACGGCGTATTCGTCGTGCATATCGCGAAGCTCCGTCACGTCGCCGCGCGAATGCGCATCGACATGGCCGAAAGCCAGATCGGTGCGGAGGGGCGACGCCGGGCGTACCGACAGGTCCACGCCCTGCCGCGCCGATTTGCCGCCGTAGCTCGCCGTGAAGGTCATGTTGCCGGAACCGAGCTTGTCGGTCGCACGTACGCGGAAAACCGCCACGCCTTCGCGCATCTCGCCGAGACTCAGCGTCTTCGCGGCCTCGCCGACGAGTTGCAGTTGCGGCCCGAGCTTCAGGTTCACGACGACCGGCACCTCCTTGCCGCCAAGACCGGTGAGGTTGTTGGCCACGCCGACGCTGATCTCCGCCTCGTCGCCCGGCGCCAGCGTGGTCGGCACGTTCGGCGACAGCACGAAGTCGCCCCGCACCGTCGTGCTGCCCTCGAAGATGCCCATGCGCTCCGGCGAGACGGCCACCGCCATCACGCGCAGCTTGCCGTTGAAGTAGTCGGGCACCTTATAGGTGAGGTCGCGCGAACCGTCGACGTCGACGATGCCCGACCAGTAGGCCACCGGCTTGTCGCGCTTGCGCCGGAACGGGTTCAGCTGGCGCCCGATCGCGCCCTCGGCATCGCCGCCAGGCGCCGCCATGCCCATCAGCTTCTGGAAGTCGGGAATTACGAGGTCGAGGATCTGCGAGGTGGACACCTCGAGCATGCGCTTGCGGAAGAAGTACTCCAGCGGATCGCCCAGCTTGTAGCGGGCGACCTGCAGGATGCCTTCGTCCACGGCGAACACGACGGCACGCGTGGGCCTGGGCGAGGTGACCCGGAAGGTCACCGTGTCGCCCGGCTTCACCAGCGGCGGCGATTCCACCGCGATCGCATGGCGCCGCGCATCCATGTTGACCGAGAAAGGCAGCACGCCGAACGAGAGCGGGCTCATGAAGATCTCGTCGGACGAAGGATCCCTCACGTACTGCACGTTGATGTAGCCGTTGCCCTCGAAGTCGGCCGGCACGGTAATGTGCTGCACCGAGCTCGTCGTGTCGGCATGGAACCAGGCGTGCGCGTACACCTTGTCGCGCTCGATCGTGATCAGGCCACTGCCGGCATAGGGCGCGCGGATGGCGACATCCACGGCCTCGCCGGGCGCGTAGTCCTTCTTCGACAAAGTGAGCTGCAGCTCGGCGTTGCGCTCCAGCGAACGCGACACATTGCCCTCGCCCGCCACGGACCAGGCCACGCGATTCACTTCCTTGCCGTCGGCATTCTTCACCACGAGGGCGAAGGTGCCCGGCTTGTCGGTGGGCAGGCTGACGTCGAGCCCGGCGGCCGGAATGGTGAGCGGGGTTTCGGACAGGGTGGTTTCGCGCGCCTTCGATTCGTACTTGAAGACGCCGGAAGGCTGTTTCGTGAGGACCGAGACGAAACGGGTTTCCACGATGGCCTGCTTCAGGCCCTTCAGTTCGATGCGCTTCGCGCCCGGATCGATCGCCACGAGGTTCACCACGCGTTTCGCGTCGCGGCCCACGTAGTCGAGGTTGTCGACCGCCTTGTAGCCCACCAGCCAATCGTTCGACGAGACCATGCCCTGCGTGGCAGCGGCAACGCTCCGGCCACCCTCGGCCTCATAGGCCTTGGCCAGGAAGTACAGCTGGTAGGTGGCATCGGCATAGCGCGACAGGTCCAGGGCGAACTCCGCGTGACCCTTGTCGTCGGTCTTCGCGTCCGCGAGCTTCTCCTCGAAACCTTCCTTCGCGCGGCGAATGTCGTAGAAATGGTAATCCCTGAAGCTGGGGAAGGACGGGAACGCGGGACGCAGGGTCAGTGAGCCCTCCACGCGGCGGCCGGACGCCGGGGTGCCGAACAGGTTCTGCACGTCCACCAGCGCTTTCAGCTGTGCGGGCTTGACCCAGCCCTCGGTCACCGTGGCGGAAAGCTTCGCCGACACCTTCATCCGGTCGGGTTGGAACTCCTTCACCTGTACCGTGGTGCTGCCGATCTGCGAGTACGGCTTGCCATCCTTCGCGATGTAGAGGTTTACCGTCCAGTTGCCGGTCGGCGAACTTTCGGCCGTGGTGTACTCCAGTTCGGCGAAGCCGGCTGGGTCCATCGCCACGGTTTCCTGGCGTACGGTGCTGCCGCGCGGATCCACCACTTCGGCGATCAGCGGCATGCCGGCGACGCTGCGTGTCCAGCTGTTGGCGCGCACGATCATGCCGATGTGGAAGAGGTCTCCCGGGCGGTAG
Organism: Luteibacter sp. SVR4-7G; assembly: GCF_056755555.1. Taxonomy (NCBI): domain Bacteria; kingdom Pseudomonadati; phylum Pseudomonadota; class Gammaproteobacteria; order Lysobacterales; family Rhodanobacteraceae; genus Luteibacter; species Luteibacter sp. SVR4-7G. The sequence continues at coordinate 3,078 of NZ_JBPGXO010000016.1, forward strand.
ATACCCCGGTCGGAGAAGAGATAGCCGGAGAGCTGGCCCTGGCTGTGCGCGTTCGGCTCGCCGCCGATGTCGAACCGGGAGAAGTCGAGCGAGCGGTCGTAGCCGCCCACGGGCAGGAACGACAGGTCCTCGCCCTGGCGCACCACGAACATCGCCGGCGCCTTCTCCTGGGTGAAGCCCTGGAGGTTGGCGAAGTGCGCACGGCCATCCGAACCGGCGGACTGGGTGAAGAGCGTGCTGCCGTTCTTCGCGATGACCGACACCGAGGCCCCCGCCACCGGCGAGCCGGTGCGGATCGACTGCACGAAGATATCGTAGCTGCCGTCGAGCGCCTTCTTCGCGATCATGCCCAGGTCGGTCATGACGATGAGCCGCTCGTCGCGGGGCCCGTCGTAGATCATGCCGTCGCTGTCGTTTTCGTCCTTCGCCGCGGCCGCGGCCGCCGCGTCGGGATCGCCCCCCGCATCGCGCGCCGCGGCTTCACGGGCGGCCTGCTCGCGCCGCTCGCGCGCGGCCTGCGCGGCCTTCGCGTCGTAGCCCGAAAGCTTCAGGAGGAACACGCCGCGCTTGCCCGAGGCCAGGTACTGGCCCAGGTCGAAGCCCTCGTAATGCGCCTTCCCCGGACCTTCGTCGGGGAAGGAGACCTTGCTGACGAAGCGGTCGACGAAGTGGTCGGGCGTGAAGCTGTACATCTCGGGTTTCGCATACGTGCCCGAGTTGAGCGTGACGAGGTGCTGGAGCTGGTCCGGCAACACCCGGCCGACTTCCACGCGCATGCCCGGCATGTTGCGCGACACCACGGAGATGCGGTGGTCGCCACTCAGCGACAGCAGCGAGCCCTCGGCCATGAAGCGCAGCAGCTTCGGGTAATCCGGCACGGTCAGGAGCTCCGCGCGCGCCTTAGGCATCACGTAGCCGCCGAACGAGGTCATGCCCTTGTCGACACGCACGTACACGCGCTGGCCCGGTTGGGCGCGGTAACGGAAGCTCTGCGTTTCCGACCAGTCGTTCTCGGTCGGCACGATCTCGGGCTTGAGCTTCGCGAAACCGCGGAGCTCGGCTTCGCCGATCGAGTCCACCGTGTAGTGCTTGTCGTCACCTGCGGGCAATGCCCACACCTGCAGCTTCCTGGCCAGTTCGGCGTCGCTAACCGGGCCGCCGAAGCGCATTACGACCACCTGTTCCGGTTCGAAACGCTCGTTGTCCACCAGGGTGGTCGAGACCTCGTCCAGCTTCAGGCTGTAGAGACCCGGCACGCGCACCGACGTTGCGAGTTCCTTCTCCGTTCCGTCGCCGCCCCGGCTGCTGCGCACGCCGTCCTCGAGGTGCAGAACGACCGAGCCGTCGTCGCGCGGCGGCTGCAAGGGCTGCGAATGAACGAAGGCGTGCAGGCGGTGCTCGTCGTAGGTCACCGTGTACTTCAGCGCGCTGCCGCGCTTCTCGTTGCCATTGCGCAGGTCCAGGGACAGGCGCTTCTCGAGCTGGGCAGCGTCCACGGGATAGTTGAAGCCCAGTTGGACGATGGTCTTCTTGCGGACCGGATCCTGCGGGTCCTGGTAGAACTCGCCATTGACCACGTGCACCGCGAAGGGCGCGGTCTCGACGCTGAAATGGTCTTCGGCCAGCAAGGCCTGCGGCGCGAAGACCTTCGCCTTGTCGAAGCGGACGTCGATCTTGCGTCCCACGGGCCAGTCGTTGGCGGGCGTGAAGCGCAGCGTGCGATCGTTTTCCCAGGTCCACTGCCCCGGCAGTTTCGGATCCATGGCGATGCCGTCGGTCACCGGCTTGCCCAGGGACTCCAGGCGGGCAGCGGACGCGGAGAAGGTGACGGTCAATGGATGGATCGTCAGCGGCAGGTTCGCGTAGTCACTGATCGCCGGCGCCGGCGCCCGGAACGTGATCCTCTGCGGCTCGGCGGCGCGTGGCCGGTTCTGCCACGCATGCCAGCCGAACCAGCCCGCGGCTGCGAGCAGAACGATGCCCGCGACGGTTGCGGTGAACTTCAGCGGATGGTTGCGGGCCGCCCGCCCCGTCGCTGGCATCCAGACAGGCGCAGACCAGGCCACATTGCCGAATATGGGCCTCGACACCCAGCCCAGCAGATGGAAGAGGCCGCGCAGGAAACGCACGGGCAACAGAGCGATAAAGCGAAGCAGGTCCATGTTTCCCTTCCGGTCCTTTCCCAGGTGAGGGATACGCGCAGGCCCCGCCCGTCGCGATGGCGACGAACAGGTCATGGCTTACGTATCCCCGATCTCTATCGTGCACGCGGCTTATGCCGCGGCGACGGCGAAATTCTGGCACAGGCGGGACAGGCATCGCGCTGTTTCAGAACCGTCACACAATAGAAGGATTCTGAAAAATCGATCCAAGTGCCTTGGGCGTGACACGGCTCACGCCGACCGCGTAACGTCATGTAACGCGGGGGCATCTTGCTTTATCGTCGCCAAGTCCACCGGATCGAACGTGGACGGCGGTTGCGCAGGACGTTTGCCGGGCGCAGCGGACGCGCAGCACGGGGGAAGACGGGGATCACGCGGTGGCCTTACGGTGGACACGATGAACGACGACACGGCGGGCTCCCAGGACGATGTGATGGTCCTGCGCGATATCGCGCGCGCGCAGCGCGTGGTGATCGACGACCTTACCCACCGCATGAAGAACCTCCTCATGGTGGTGCAGGCCATGGCGAGGCAAAGCTTCCGCGACGACCGCCCGCTCGACAGCTCCATGGAGGCATTCGAAAGCCGGCTGCGCGCGTTGGCCGGCGCTCACGATCTCCTGCTGGCGCGGGCTGCGCGCAATGTCGCGCTCCGCGGCGTGGTGGAATCCACCCTCGCCCCGCACGATCCGGGTAGCGCGCGGGTGAGCCTTTCCGGCCCGCCGCTGATGCTGGAGCCCGAGACCGCCGTGGCGGTCGCCATGGCCCTGCACGAACTGCTGACCAACGCCAGCAAGTACGGCGCGCTGTCGACGGCGTCCGGCACGGTGGCCATCGCCTGGTCTTTCGTCGCAGAACAGGCAGGCGGCAGGCTGAGGCTGGAATGGAAGGAACGCGGCGGCCCGGCGGTGGAGACGCCGCTCCGGCGCGGATTCGGCACGCGGTTCATCGAACGGACGCTGGCCGGCGAGGCGCATGGCGAGGCTGCGATCCGCTTCGAGCCGGACGGGGTCCGGGCGACATTCGAGGCCCCCGCCCTGCTGGAGTGAAGAAATGTCGGTCGACCTTGTCGATTCCGGCAGTTCACAATCGACGTGTCCATGAAAGCCGGGGCTGCCCCGGCTCTGCATGGGAGAACGACGATGCGCTTCATGGTGATGGTGAGAGCGACCGAGGCATCCGAGGCCGGCGTCATGCCGAGCGAGGAATTGCTCACGGCCATGGGTCACTTCAACGAGGAAATGTGCCGCGCCGGGGTGATGCTTGCCGGCGAAGGCCTGCACCCGAGCAGCGCCGGTGCGCGCGTGCGTTTCACGGGCGACCGCCGCGAAGTGATCGACGGCCCGTTCCCCGAAACCCGGGAGCTCATCGCCGGATTCTGGCTGTTGCAGGTACGTTCCCTCGACGAGGCGATCGAATGGATCAAACGTGCACCCAATCCCTTCGAGGGAGGCATCGACTCAGTTTGTGAGATTCGCCGCGTCTACGATGCCGAGGACTTCGGCGCCGAATTCACTCCCGAGGCGCGTGCCCAGGAAGAACGCCTGCGTGCCGAACTCGCTTCACGCCACTGATTACCCCACGACGAAAGGAGTCCACATGAAGATCCAGCCTTACCTGTTTTTCAAAGGCGATTGCGAAGAAGCCTTCGAGTTTTACGAGACGGTACTCGGGGGGAAAATCAACGAGCGGCATCGCTTTAACGAGATGCCTCCCCAGGAGAACGCAGGCGACGGCGGCGGTCCGGACATGTCCGACATGGGCGACAAGATCATGCACATGAGTCTCTCTGTCGGCGACCAGGTCATCATGGGGTCGGACGGCAACGCCAAGGACTACAAGGGCATCGAAGGGGTCATGGTCACGATCGGCATCGAAGATGTCGAAAAGGGACGCACGATCTTCGAAGCCCTCGCGCAGGGCGGCAAGATGACGATGCCGTTCCAGGAGACCTTCTGGGCCAAGGGCTTCGGCATGTGCACCGACCGTTTCGGCGTGCCCTGGATGGTCAACGCCGGCGACAAACCCAGTCCGTAAGGAGTGAGCCATGCAATTCCTCGTCATCCGCAAGGCGGACCATGACAGCGAAACCGGCGTCAAGCCGAGCCGCGAGCTGCTCGAGGCCATGAGCGAGTACATCGACACACTGGCGGCCGAGGGCCGTCTGCTTGCCGGCGAAGGCCTCAAGCCGAGCAGCACGGGCGTGAGGGTCACGTTCGGCCCGGGGCGGAAGGCGATCGCCGTCGACGGCCCGTTCGCAGAAACGAAGGAACTCGTCGCCGGCTTCAGCATCATCGAAGCGGCTTCGATGGAAGAAGCGGTGGCATGGGTGAAGGATTGGCCGGCGGAGGATGCCAACGGCCAGGCCGAGATCGAGATCCGTCCCATCGGCTGCCCGGGCGGGCTCTCCGGCTTCGGCAATCCCAGCGAAGAAGAATCGCCCAAGCCCCGCTACATGGTGATGCTCAAGGCGAACGAGCGCAGCGAGACCGACTGGAACCCCGGTCCCGAGATCCTCGGCCGCATGAGCGAAGCCAATCGTGCCGGCCAGGAAGCCGGTTTCCTCATCGCCGGGCACGGGCTATCGTCCAGCCGTCACGCCAAGCGGGTGAGTTTCGCCAAGGGCAAGGCCACGGTGCTGGACGGCCCCTTCGCCGAGATCAAGGAGATGGTCGCGGGTTTCTGGGTCCTTCGGGTGGACAGCATCGACGAGGTCATTGCCTGGGCGGAAACCTTTCCATTCCCCGACGGCGACGATGCCCGCCTCGAAATCCGCGAGCTTTGGCGGATGGAAGACCTGATTCCGGCCTGATTGCCGCAACGCGGCTTGCCACGCATGGCAGCGGATGCTGTCATGCGTGGTCATGACGACGCACGATACCCACCGCGCCATCGACGCGATCTGGAAGATGGAATCGCCGCGCCTGATCGCGACGATCGCACGCATGGTCCGCGACCTGGACCTGGCCGAGGAACTGGCGCAGGACGCGCTCGTCTCGGCGCTGGAACAATGGCCACGCGACGGCGTGCCGCGCAATCCCGGCGCCTGGCTCACCCAGGCCGCCAAGCATCGCGCCGTCGACCGCATCCGCCGCGAACGCATGTCGGGCCGCAAGCTGGAGGCGCTTGGTAAGGACATGGAAGGCCTGCTCGAGTCCGATGACGACAAGCTGATCGACGCGCTCGACGACGACATCGGCGACGACATGCTGCGGCTGATCTTCACCGCCTGTCATCCCGTGTTGTCCGTGGAGGCCCGCGTGGCACTGACACTTCGCCTCGTGGGCGGCCTGACCACCGACGAGATCGCCCGTGCCTTCATCCTGCCGGAAGCCACGGTCGCCCAGCGCATCGTCCGCGCGAAACGCAGCCTGGCCGACGAAGCGGTGGCTTACGAAGTGCCGCGGGGCGAGGCCCTGAAGGATCGGCTCGCCTCGGTGTTGCGCGTGCTCTACCTCATCTTCAACGAAGGTTATGCCGCCACCGCCGGCGGCGACTGGATGCGTCCCGCCCTCTGCGAGGAAGCGCAGCGCCTCGGCCGCATCCTAGCCGAGCTGATGCCCGGCGAGCCGGAAGTACATGGGCTGGTCGCCCTCATGGAAATCCAGGCCTCGCGCATGGGCGCACGCACCGGCCCGGGCGGCGAACCGATCCTGCTGCTCGACCAGGACCGCCACCGCTGGGACCGCCTCCTGATCAACCGCGGGATCAAGGCGCTCGAGCGCGCCGAACGACTGGGCGGCGCGCAAGGCCCGTACGCGCTCCAGGCCGCCATTGCCGCCTGCCACGGACGTGCCGCGCGCGCCGAGGACACCGACTGGCCGCGCATCGCCGCCTTGTATGCGCAACTGGTGGATGTGCTTCCTTCGCCCGTCGTGGAACTCAATCGCGCCGTGGCGGTATCGATGGCCGAAGGCCCGGCGGCAGCGCTCCCCATCGTGGAATCGTTGCTGGACGAGCCCTCGCTGAAGGACTACCACCTGCTCCCCAGCGTCCACGGCGACCTGCTCTTCCGCCTCGGTCGCGTCGACGACGCCCGCACCGCCTTCCTCCGCGCCGCCGGCATGACCCGCAACGATCGCGAACGACGCCTCCTTGAAGCCCGCGCCGGCGCCTGCAGCCTGCTCATCCAGAGCTGAGCCGCGCTCCCGACTCGACCTCGACACCTCCCTAGTGGTATGTTGCGTCGCAAATGCAACGCAAGGACCGGCCATGAAAACCGCGAGCTTTCCCTCGATCCGCATCGAACCGGAGTTCCGCCAGCGTGCGGAAGACGTGCTCGGCAAGGAAGAAACCCTCTCCGCGTTCATCGAGACAGCGGTTGCGGAGGCGATCGAACGCCGGGCGATGCAAAAGGAATTTCTCGCCCGCGGTCTTGCCTCACTGGAGCAGGCGGAGCGCACCGGCAGCTACCACGCCGCAGCCGACGTACATAAGGAGGCTGCCGCCCGCATCGCCGCCGCGAGGCGAAAGAAAGGAAAAGGATGAAATACGAGGTTCGCTACACGGACGGCGCGCGAGCCGATCTTCTTCGCCTCACGGAGTTTCTTGCAGAAAACGACGCGAACGCCGCTGACCGTGCACTCGCCACACTGGTACGTGCCGTAGGTATTCTCGAAGAATTCCCCTACACCTGCCGCAAGGCGGGACCGGAAGATCCCTTCCTCCGCGAACTCGTCGTTCCCTTCGGCGGCAACGGCTACGTCGTACTGTTCCACATCGGTGTCGAACACGTCACCTTGCTCGCATTTCGCCACCAGCGTGAGGACGACTACTTCGCCTGACCAGCTCAGTGGGTGATGTCGATATTCACGTCGGTGCCGTCCGGCAGGTTGCGGAGTTGCTCGAGGACGGAGCCGGTGAGTTCGAAGTGTTCCTTCGCAGGCACCGGGTTCAGGTTTTCCACGCTGTACTCGCCTTCGGCGAAGACCGGCAAGGTGACGTAGGTGTAGCACTCGCCTTCGGCGCGCGTCTTCCCGGCGTCGATCAACGCCTCGATGAGCGACGGCAGCAGCCAGTCTTCCGCGACTTCCTCACGCAACAGGTTGTTGAAGCCCTGCACGCTCTCGGCCACGCGCTCCAGTTCGGCGGTACCCGTGTTGAGCCAGAAGATGCCGCCCTCGTCGGCTTCATAAAACATGTCGCCCAGCGCGGTGAACAGCAGCGGCGTGAATGCCTCACCGATGCGCCAGCGCCAGGATTCGGCGAGCGCGTCGATGGCTTCCTTGTCCGGCGTGCAGGTGAGGTCGTTCCAGGAGAGGGCCATGGGGGGCGCCTTTTGAGCGGGGAAACGCCAGTTTAGGTCATAGCGCAACCGGTTGGCACACAGAAGCTGGTCGCGGCGTGGCGTCGACATTTCTCTTGTGGGAGCCGGCTATGCCGGCGATCCCGCGGCAGCGGGTCAGCTTGCCGCAAGCACCCATCGCCGCTGAAGCGGCTCGCACGAGCGAACTTTCAGGGTTCGTCGACTGCGCGATTCACGGCGCGGACGAAATCGGCGCGTGCCTGCGCCTGCGCCTCGTCCGTCGCTACGGGCCAGGCGGCGAGTTGCACGATCACCAGGTGCCGGCGCGGGTCGATGTGCAGCAGCTGGCCGAAGATGCCGATGCCCTCGAAGCTGCCGTCGTCATAGGTCCACCACTGGTAGCCATAGCCGCGCCCAGGAGTGCCGATGTCCGAATGCTTGCGGGTGGCATCGGCCATCCAGCCGTCGGCCAGGATCGGGTTCCCCGCGGCGACACCGCCGTCGAGCAGGAACTGGCCGAGGCGTGCGTAATCACCGAGCGTGGCGGATACGCCCGAACCGCCGGCCTCCGTCCCATCCACATCATCCTTGAGCCAGAGCGCGTCGGAAGCCATGCCATAAGGCTCCCAGATCTTTTCCGACAGGTACGCGGCCAGCGATTTGCCGGTGGCACGCGTGACGACGATCCCCACAAGATCGGTTTCGCCCGTCTTGTAAACCCACCGCTCGCCCGGTGCGAACTCGCGCGGCAGACGGGACATGTAGGTTACCAGCAGCGGCACGCCCGACTGCCGTTCTCCTTCGTACATCATCGCGACGTCGGAACGCGGATCGGCGTAATCCTCGTTCCAGCGCACGCCCGACGTCATTTCCAGCAGCTGGCGGACCGTGACATCGCGGTACGCGCCTGCGGCAAGTTCGGGGATATAACGCGTCACCTTGTCGTCGAGGCTATGGATCGCGCCATCGCGCAATGCGGCACCCACCAGCGTCGACGTGAACGACTTGGCCACCGAGAACGATGTCCAGCGCGTGGCCGGCCCGGCGCCCAGGCCATAGCGCTCCAGCCGCACGCGGCCGTCCTGCAATACCATCACGCCGGCAACGTGGTGCGTGGCGATGTAGCCGTCCAGCGTCGTGCCGTCGGCGAAGCGCGGCGAGAGCGGCGCTCCCGCGGGTAGCGGATGCGCCTTGCCGTGAGGCACGACGTTGCTCGCGTAACGGGTTTCCATCGCGCGGAACGCGGCTTCGCGCTGGGGCTGGTTCCAGAACAGCACGTCGGTGCGCCGTGCGTGCGGCGTGGTGCAGCCCGCGAGGCACATCAACAGCAAAAGCAGCCGTTTCATGCGGGCGCCACGATGCGGCGGCGTACCTCGAACGCGCCGAGCGCCAGCGAGGCGATCGCGAGTGGCCCCAGGCCGTAGATGACGCGGTAGGCGAGCAGCGCCGCCAGGACCTGCGCCCGTTGCTCCTGCGGAAACGCAGCGAGGGTCAGCGCCTCGAAGGCGCCGATGCCGCCCGGCGTGTTGCTGACGATACCGGCCAGGATCGCACCCACGTAGATGGGCGCGAAGTCGAGAAAGTTACCGGCGATCTCGGCCGGCAGCAGGAAGTACATCGCGCCGGTCGCTCCCACCATCTCGACGACGCCCAGCGCCATTTGCGCCCCGGCCGAGCGGGCCGACGGCACCGGCGTACTGAACTTCCACACCTTGAATTCGTCGTGCTTGCTGGCCAGCCAGCGCAGCAGGACGACGAAGGCGACGAGCAGCGCGATGCCGGGCCACCTTCCCCACCCCTGCGCGATCGACGGTTCGAGCAGCAATGCCGGGCAGGTCACGGAAGCGAAACCCATGCCCACGGCGAATCCCACCAGGCCGACGACACGCGCCACATCCGCGGCGCCCACGCCCTGGGTCGATAACACGCGGTACCGCAACGCCGTGCCGGTGATCGCATGGAAGCCAAGCGCATTGCAGATCGCGTGGGTGGTGAAGCCCGAAAAGATCTTCATCCGCATCGGCACCCGGCCCGGTACCACCGTCTCCACGGCGAACACGTCGTAAGCGGTAAGGCAGATCCAGCTGACCAGCGTGGCTGCAATGGAAGCGATCACGTGCCAGCGCGGGATGCGGTCGATGGCTTCGCGCACGTCCCGCCAGGCCATGCGTTCGATGTAACGATGCAGCAGGAACACCGCGCCGCCGACGATCGTCGCGGTAAGGACGAGCTTCGCAGTCCGGATCGCGACCGCCTTCCGGGTCTTCGTGTCTTGCCTGTCCGCCACCGCCGTACCCTTGCCTGCTGCTTCGTCGCGAAAGGCGGGCATCATCCCACGACCGGGCCGGGAAGCCTAAACTCGGGCAGCCGTCCAGGGAAAAATCGATGCTCCACTTCGAAGGCTCGCTCTGGCTCACCGATGGCGCCCGCCGCTGGGGCGGCAGCGACCGTGTCGAACTCCTGGCCCAGATCGGCGCCACCGGTTCGATCACCGCCGCGGCCAAGGCCGTGGGCATGAGCTATAAGGGCGCGTGGGACGCCGTGGAGGCCATGAACAACCTGGCCGGCGAGGCGCTGGTCCTGCGTTCGACCGGGGGCCGGGGCGGCGGTGGCGCGACCCTCACCCCCAGGGCGGAGCGGCTGATCGCCTCGTTCCGGGGCATCGAATCCGAACACCGCCGCTTCGTGGAGCGCCTTGCCGTGCTCGGCGAGGACGCCACCCAGGATCTCCATCTGCTGAGGAAGTTCACCATGCGGACCAGCGCCCGCAACCAGCTGGCCGGCACCGTCCGGCGCGTCGTCGAAGGTGCGGTGAACGACACCGTGGAGATCGAGTTGCCCGGCGGTGCGGCGCTCGCCGCCACGGTCACCCGGGAAAGCACCGCCAGCCTGGGCCTTGCCCCCGGACGCGCCGTCGTCGCGATGATCAAGGCGAGCTGGGTGATCCTCGGCTTGCCCGGCGAAGGCCTGCGCGTGTCGGCGTCGAACCGCCTCCCCGGCACGGTGACGCGCGTCCAGCCGGGCGCGGTGAACTGCGAGGTCTCGCTGAGCCTGAGCGGCGGCGCCAGCCTGATCGCCATCGTCACCAAGGAGGGCGCCGGGGCGCTTGCGCTCGACGAAGGCAAGGCCGTGGTGGCGCTGTTCGACGCGTCGTCGGTGATCCTGGGCGTGACCGACTAGACCACCCGCCCGTCGCGAAGCTCGATCGTATGGCCATCCAGCGCCTCCACGTCCGCGGGATCGTGCGTGATCACCAGCATCTGCAGGTCCAGGCGGGACTGAAGCGCACGCAATTCCGCGCGCATGCGCCCGCGCAACGCGGGGTCCAGTGCGGCGAACGGCTCGTCCAGCAGCAGCAGCCGCGGTTCCGCGACGAGTGCGCGGGCGAGCGCCACGCGCTGGCGTTGTCCGCCCGAGATACGCGACGGGTAGCTCCCGGCGACGGCGGCAAGCTCGAACGTATCGATCCAGCGGCGCACGCGTTCGTCGCGAGCGCGCCTCGGCGGATTGAACCAGCCGCGGTCGAGGCCGAAGCCGATGTTCTGCGCCACGGTGAGATGGGGAAACAGCGCGTAGTCCTGGAACACATAGGCGACACCGCGCTCACGGGCGGGAAGGTCCACGCGCGATCCCGCATCGAACAGCGTCCTGCCGTCCACGCGCACGTGCCCGGCGTCCGGCGCGAGCAGTCCGGCCATCGCGCGCAGGGTCAGGCTCTTGCCCGCGCCGGAATGCCCGAACAGCACGATGCGCCGGTGATCCGAGGCGAAGGCGACGTCGAGCTCGAAACGGCGGTCGTCGCCGCGCAGCGTCTTGCGGATGGAAACGTCGACGCTCATGGCCGCGTCCGCCGCAGGTGATCCGGCGCCAGCCAGCCGGCCAGCAGCAGCGCAAGGACGCAGGTCACCGAAGTGACGAGCACCATGATCCCCGCGGAGCGGTCGTCGCCGGCCTGCACCGCGGCATAAATCGCCACCGAGAGCGTCTGCGTCCGCCCGGGCAGGTTGCCGGCGATCATCAGCGTCGCGCCGAACTCGCCCATCGCACGGGCGAAGGCCAGCAGCGCGCCAGCCGTGATGCCGCGCATGGCCAGCGGCAGGGAGACGCGAAAGAAAACCGCTGCCGGGCGCAGGCCGAGCACGCGCGCCGCGTCTTCCAGTTGGGGATCGACCGCCTCGAAAGCCGCGCGCGCCGCCTTCTGGACCAGCGGGAAGGCCACCAGGGTCGAAGCGATCACGGCGCCCTGCCAGGAGAAGACGAGGTGGATGCCCAGCCGGTCCAGCCATTCGCCGAACACGCCGTGGCGGCCAAGCAGCACCAGCAGGTAATAACCGAGCACGGTCGGCGGCAGGACCAGCGGCAGGGTCAGGATGGAATCCACGACTTCGCGCGCATGCGAGCGCCAGCGGGAGAGCCCGAAGGCCACGGCCACGCCCAGCACCAGGTTGATGGCCGTGGCCCACAGGGCGACCTTCAGCGTAAGCAGCAGCGGCACCCAGAGCGAATCCATGTCGTCACGGGTCCTGGAAGCCGAACCCGGCGAGAATCCTTCGGCCCTCTTCCGATAGCACGAAGGCCTGGAAGGCGGCTGCCTCCTGCGCCTGCCCCGAGTGGGAGATGACGGCCATGGGATAGGTGACCGGCTTCGCCGTTGGCACGCTCGCGACCACCTGTACGCGGCCCCGGGCGATCGCCGCGTCGGTGGCGAAGACCAGGCCAGCGTCCACTTCGCCGCGGGAAACGTAGTCGAGGACCTGGCGGACGTTCTGCGCCAGCACGCCCTTGGCCGATACCATTCCCCACAAGCCCCGCGATTCCAGCGAAGCCCTGGCATATCGCCCCGCAGGCACGGAGGCCGGATCGCCATACGCGACCCGCTTTACCGCCCCGGCCGTGAGGCTATCGAGCGAGGTCACCGGCACCCGGGCGTCCTCCGGCACGATCAGCACGAGCCGGTTACGTGCGAAATCCCGCCGCGTGGCGGCGTCGACCGCCTTCGCAGCCACCGCCTTGTCCATCGTCGCCTGATCGGCCGAGGCGAAGAGGTCCGCCGGCGCCCCATTCACGATCTGGCGCAGCAACACGTCCGACGCGGCGAAATTGAAGATCACATGGACGCCGGGATGCCGCGCCTCGTAAGACTGGCCAACGGCCTGGAAGGCGTCGGTGAGGCTGGCGGCGGCCGACACGACCAGATCGGCGGCTGATGCGCCAGCGGAACCGGCAAGCAGGATCAGCGCGATGAGAGGACGAAGGCGCATGGGCGGGCCCGAGGGCGGAGGTCTCGCAATATAGGAAGCTATATAGCGGTGGGTCAATGAGAAAACTGCCGCCGCACCGGCTCGCACGAATCACCAAGCAAGACGGCGCCCATGGTGGCAGCGTGACGGACAGTCGCAAGGGAACTGGCCGCATGAAACTGGCGTTACGCGTCATCGGTGGGCTGCTCGTGCTGGGCACGCTGGCCCTCCTGCTGTTTTTCTGGCTCGACCGCAGTGAAACCACTACCGACGCCTACGTGACGGGGCGAATCCATCCGGTCGCCCCGCGCGTCACCGGCACGGTGCTGACCCTGCGTGTGGACGACAACCAGCACGTGAAGGCCGGGGACGTGCTGCTGGAGCTCGACACGCGCGATTTCGACGTGCGCATGGAACAGGCGCGCGCCGAAATCGCGCGGGCAAGGAGCCAGCTGGCGGCCTCCGAAGCGCAGATCGCCGAAGCGACGGCCGCGATCGTGGCGGCGGACGCCTCCGCGCGGAAGACGGTGCTCGATCTTCGCCGTGCGGAAGAACTGGTGAACGAAACGCCACGTGGCATCTCCCGGCAGGAGTACGACGCGGCGAAGGCCGCCGCGGATGCGGCCGCGGCAAACCGGACGAGCGCCATTGCGCGCAAGGTGGCTGCCACGGCGACGCGTGAAATGGCCCGCGCACAGATCGCTACCGGGGAGGCGGCACTCCACGACGCACAACTGGCCTACGGCTACACCAGGGTGGTCGCCCCGGTAAGCGGTTATGTCGGTCGCCGCACGGTGGAGGTCGGCGCGCGGGTCAACGCCGGCCAGACCCTGCTCTCCATCGTGTCGGACGAGGTATGGGTCGTGGCCAATTTCAAGGAGACGCAGCTGGCAGCCGTTCGCCGCGGCACCGCGGCGCACATGACCGTGGACGCGCTCCCCGGGATCGACTTCATCGGGCACGTGGACAGCTTGTCGCCCGCGTCGGGCTCGCAGTTCGCCCTCCTTCCGCCGGATAACGCCACGGGCAATTTCACGAAGGTGGTCCAGCGCGTGCCGGTGAAGATCCTGTTTTCCACCGACGACCTGCGCCGCTATCGCGAACGGCTGGCGCCCGGCCTTTCCACCGTCGTGAAAATCCGGCCGTGAACACGGAACTGCGAAACCACTGTGGGAAGCTCCTTGTCCTCGTCTTCGGCCTGGCCGGTTGCATGGCCGGGCCCGACTACCGGCGTCCCGATGCGCAGGCACCTTCCGCCTGGCGTGAGGCGCCGGCCGCGAACTCTCCCGTTCCAGACGCATGGTGGACGCTGTTCGGCGACGAGGAACTCGCTCGCCATGTGGAAGCCACGCTTGCCGCGAACCAGGACCTTGCCACTGCGCTGGCGCGCTATGACCGCAGCCGCGCCCTGCTCGGCGTCGCCCGCGCGGACGAGTTCCCCGACGTATCTCTGGACCCGGCCTATGCGCGCGCCCGCACCTCGGGCACGGTGTCGAATGCTCTGCCCACGCTGGAAACCACGCTGTGGCGCGTTCCCATTGATGTCGCGTACGAAGTGGACTTCTGGGGACGCGTGCGACGCAGCGTGGAAGCTGCCAGTGCCGACGTGGAAGGCAGCGCGGACAGCATCGCCGCGCTGCAGCTGAGCCTCGGCGCGGCCGCGGCGTCCACCTACCTGTCGTTACGCAGCGCTGACCAGGACATCGACGTGCTGGCGCGCACGGTAACCCTGCGCGAGGACGCGCTGGGCCTGGCGGAACGGCGTGTGCATGCGGGCGTGGCCGGTGACCTCGACCTGCTCCGCGCGCGCGCCGACCTCACCCAGACCCGTGCCGATCTCGCCGACGCGCATCGGCGCCGCGATAACCTCGAACACGCGCTCGCCGTGCTCGAAGCACGCAACGCGCCGGACTTCAGCGTGGCCGTCCATGCCTGGACACCCGTGGTTCCCGACGTTCCCGCCGGCCTGCCTTCCTCGCTGCTCGAACGCCGCCCCGACGTGGCGGCGGACGAGCGCGCGCTGGCCGCCGCCAGCGCACGGATCGGCGTGGCGCGTGCCGCCTTCTTTCCGCAGGTACGGCTTACCGCCTCGGGCGGTATGGCAAGCAATGGGCTCGGCGACCTGTCGAGCGATGACAGCAAGGCCTGGTCGATCGGGCCAAGCATCCATCTGCCCATCTTCGACGGTGGCCGCAACCGCTCGAACCTCCAGGCGGCCGAAGCTGCTTATCGCGGCGCGCTGGCGAACTGGCGGCAAGGCGGCATCGTCGCCTTTCGCGAAGTGCAGGACGCGCTCACGGATACGCGCTGGCTGCGCGAGCGCGGCGAAGCACTGGCCGCCACCGTGGATGCCGCCACGGCGGCGGCCAAAGTATCGCGCTCGCGCTACGACCGCGGACTCGCCGGCTACTTCGAAGTGGTCGATTCCGAGCGCCAGGCCCTGGCCAGCCAGCGCGCGGCGATCCAGAACGAACAGCAGCGGCTGCTTGCCGCCGTCGCGCTGATCAAGGCGCTCGGCGGTGGCTGGCGCGAAGGTGCGGCAGTGCCGCGGCAGCCCCTCGCCGCCTCCGGGGAAGCGCGGTGAACGCGACGGCCGGCACGGCGGTTACCGCTCCCTCGACGCCGGCCAATCTGCCCTGGTTGGGCATCTTCGCCGTGCTGATGGGCGCGATCGCCACGACGCTTACGTCACGCCTCACCTCCATCGGCCTGGCCGACGTGCGTGGCGCGATAGGTGCGGGTTTCGACGAAGGCGCCTGGATTCCCACCGCCTTTTCGGCGGCGCAGATGATGATCGGGCCCCTCGCGATCTTCCTCGGCCGCGTCTACACACCGCGACGGGTGCTGCTGGCGGGCAGCGTGGTATACGGCCTGGCCGAACTCCTGCTGCCCCTCGCGCCCGATCTGCACGCCCTGATCCTCCTGCAGGTCATCGCCGGACTCGGATCGGGCACCTTCATCCCGCTCACCGCCTCGTTCATCCTGGTCTCGCTTCCGCGCAACCTGTGGCCCTGGGGACTGGCGGCCTATGCCATGAACATCATCCTCGGCCTCAACCTGGCCTCTTCGCTGGAAGGCTGGTACCTGGAGCACGCCACCTGGCACTGGATCTTCTGGCAGAACACCATCGTGGCCGTGCCGCTGTTCGCGCTGTACTGGTTCGGACTGCGCCGCCTGCCGATCGACCGCGACTACCTGCGTCATGGCGACTTCCGCGGCATGCTCCTGGCCGCTTCCGGGTTCACCCTCGTCTTCATCGCTCTCGACCAGGGCGACCGGCTCGACTGGCTTGCTTCGTCGCTCGTCGTCACGCTCCTCGTCCTCGGTTTCGTCGCGCTGGGACTGTTCCTGCTGCACGAATCCACGCTGGAAACACCCAGCATCGACTTCGGCCTCCTCGTCCGCCGCAACGTGTTCGTGCTGATCGTGCTGGTGCTGATCACGCGCTTCCTCGTCACCGCGAGCAATACGCTGGTGACGAACTACCTGATCCAGGTGCGCGGCTTGCGCCCGCTGGAGGTCGGCAACGCGGTGCTGTGGGTGGCCCTTCCACAGTTGCTGATCGCGCCCGCGGTGGCCTGGATGCTGGGCCGCCTTGAGCCCCGCTTCGCCATCGGCACGGGACTCGCCATCGCCGCGGCGGGATTCCTCCTTGCCACGGGCATCACCTCGCAATGGGTGGAAGGCAACTTCAGTCTCTCGCTGCTCTTGCAGGCCATGGGCGAAACCCTCGAGCTCACGGCGCTGATCTACTTCTTCGGCCACCACCTCGGGCCCACGGACGGCATCACCTTCGGCGCGATCATCCAGACCGCACGACTGTTCGGCGGACAGCTTGGCACCGCGTCCATCATCGTTTTCACGCGCAAGGCGGAGCAGTGGCATTCGAACCTCATCGGACAGCACATTGCCGCCGGCGATCCGGTGACGACGGAGCGGATCGCCGCCTATGCGCGCGCCGTGGGATCGCTCACGCAGGGCACGGGCGATGCAGAGGCGCGCGGCGCCGGCCTGCTGGCGGCAGCCGTCCGAACCCAGGCCTATACCTTGTCCGCCCTCGATGGTTTCCTGCTCGCATCATGCGTGGCGGTGCTCGGCGTCGGCCTGGTGCTGCTCCTGCGCAAACCGCCAGAGATTGTCAACCCGCCCGCGGTACCGCCGATGCGCCCGAGCTGACATACGGCAGCGACTCTAGCTTCCCCTGTCGAGTAAGCAGCCATGTGCAGGTCTTGCCGCTGTCAGGGCCGGCGGGAAACGGAATCCGGAAATCCCTCGCCGGCTCGCGACCCCATGCAGCATTGAGTGTCGTGGCGAGCTGTTTTTGCGTGGGATCCGCAATGGAAAGCCGGAGGCTGTCGTCATCAAGCTTCTTGATAATGAAGGCGCAAGGCGTGGATGGCTGCACGGTAATATCGTCCAGTTCCATCCTGCCTGTCCCGGCCGAGAATGCGGCACCGGCGCCATACATGCGCCCGGGATCCACATACAGATGCGCATCGGAGCCGGCGGCAACCTGAAGGTTCACGAAAGGGTCCTCGATCGCCGAGACGCGATAGAGATACTCGCCTGCCTGGCCGGCCGGATGGTCAATCCAGATGGAGAAGATGTTGCCGCGCACTACGTCCGGTGATTTGCCGCTATTAATGTCGCGCCATGCACCCTGGCGAGACATCGCCTCTACGGTGACCGCCTGGGGCCTCCCACCGAAGCTGTAGCGGAATCCTGCGTGGCATATCTCAACGATCTGGCGCGACGAAACGCGGTCCCCCAGGGCAACAGGCTTCGTCTCTCCCGTCTCGTACCTTATCAAAGCGTCGCCGACGAACCAGCATTGTTCGACGCTGGTACACACCGGATACACCGCACTCCCGCCTTCGATGTCCGAGCCCACGAACGTCATGCCTTGTTCCTGGGCGAACACGGTCTTTCTAGCGCCCCTTACGTTTCCCCTGGTGAGGATCATCGACGAAATTCCGGCCGTACCGTCGCTCGCAGCGCCTGAAAAATCATGGCTACCCCAGGCCCCTACACCCCACTCCACCAACGGAAACTTGAAATCGGGCACTTGCTCCACGGTCGTTCCCGGGATGCGCTGCCAGTCCCAGAGTGGCTGGATATCGCGGTACTCATTGCCCGTTCTCACGAACAAGCAACTCCCCGTGCCCATGTAATAGCCCTTGAGATTCTCTCCGTTCCCTGTTTCCGTGCCTACAGTCCGCGTCGACACCGTCTTCAACCAGAAGGCGAACCGGGATGTCAGGTGCGCCATGTAGTCGTTGACCCAGTACGCACGGTTTCCGCAGAAAAAGCTGTTCGTCGATTCGTCGCCGGCAGCCCGCCGCACCAGTTCTTCAAGTGCCGACGGCGCCTCCGGCTGACCGGCGAGCAGTTGTCGCGCCCAGTTCCCCAGATTGCGACTACCTTCCATCCCGCGACTCACGGCGCGGCCGCAGACGTGGAAATCGTAGGTACCCCGGTAGCTGAACCAGCCCATGCCGTTGAGAAGAAAGCGTTCCAGACTTTGCAGCGCGCCGCGGCTAAGAGAAAACGATCCCGAAAGCAGGCGGTGAAGAGTGAAGATACTGCTCAACAGAACGCCACCGTACGTCCCGGCATATAGCTGCGAACATGCGCCGTCTTTCGGATTGTGCTGACTGAACGAGTAATCGATGCTGATGCCGTTTCCCAGCTCGTTGCCCTGCCTGGCCACGGGCATGCAGAGGTTCGACGCCACTGCCGAAGAGGCATGAACGTGCTCTAGATATGATTGATCCCCGGAAGAACGCCATCCGCTGATCGACCAAAGCAGCTGGATGTACGCCATGTCCGCCTGGTTGGCGCCCAACTGCCCCATCGATGTATTGGCGGTCTCGGAAAGGTAACGGACGGACGAGGCAAGTGCCGCATTATCGGCACTGTCGGCGAGGAGAGTCAGTGCATGTGCTGCCGGACGGGCAAGGCCGATCTGCCGATCCCACCAGTTATCCGTCCGGAAATCGCTGCCCGTGTAGAACGCCAATGCTGCGACGGCTGCGCCACGGACTCGCACCCCGTCGGATCCAGCAGTGCTCCTGGCGAAGGCGGCTATCGCCCTCGTGCGCTCAAGATGCTCGTACAACGGGGCCGTGTTCTTTCCCGCCTGCTGCGGCGGATAGACGATGTCGGCGAAGCGGCCTGACGCAAAGCCTTGCAACCAGTGATCGACTTTCTCCTGGGCAGGCAGCGTGCCTTGCGCCTGAATCACCGCTCTTTCATAGACCGCTGAAGCATCAGCGTCGTTGCCGTTGGCGGGAAGGTACGTGACACTCACTGCAATGTCAGCCGCAGCCGGGTACCACAAGTGGTTGCGGTATGAACTGCCCAGCGGAACGATCGTTCCCGTAGCCAGGTCTTTCTCGCCCGCCCGGAGGAACAAGCTCGTGCGATTGATGGCCCGTGAAACATCCCAGGTCCATAGATACAAGCTGGTCCGGCCAGGTTCGACCGTATAGTCGAGGCATTCGTATAAATTGCCGTGGGAACGGTTTCTTACTTCCACGCGGATGATCGTACCGGCCGCGAGATCGGCAGCAGCGCGAACAGGGCCAGCGTCTGCCCAGGCATCCAGGATCGGTTGCGTGGTAAAGGCATGCAGGCCTTGGCTACTCTTCACCCACAGACCGTTTCTGTACTGACTGGCAAGAGTCACGATGCTGCCATCTGTACTCTTTTCACCTGCCCGGATCCGCTCACTTTGAGCGTTGATCCTGTCGGCAAACACCCTGGGCCACGTGAACTGCCCGGTTTGACCTGGGTCGGCCGGGGTGAATGTGATGGTTTCGAGGATGTCGCCGGTGGCGTCATCGACGACGAACGCGCTCACGCGCTCGCCCATGAGCAGGGCACGATCGGACCGAAGGTTCGATCCCTTGAGCTCGTCCCAAACCGTTGCGGTTGACATTGCGGTTCCCTCCGCATTCAGCGATCGTTGTCGGGTCCTTCCTTGACCCGGCCCTTACTCTACACAGAGGCCACGGGAATCAAAACCTCCTTTTCGGCCCCTGTTTTTGTCCTGGCTTTCCCGCCGAAAATACATATGGCACCGCAAGGCCCCCGCCGTCCGTACCGACAGCGACACCTTGTCGCATGGGCTTCACGAGAGCACGTGCGATCATCCCTGGACCCTTGTCCAGGGTTTTCAGAAGGGTGATTCCGGTGCAACGAGGCCCGGCGCGCAAAACGGTCTGGAGATGGATGGCGCTCGTCGCCGTCTGGCTCATCGTGCTCGCGCCGACGGCATCCCGCACGCTCGCTTCGGCGGCCGTACCTGGGCAGGCGCACGCCCATGCATCCATGGCCGGCATGCACCACGGCATGGGGCACATGGACATGCCGGCAAGCCCGCATGGCCACGAGGACTGCGATGCCGCCTGCGGCTACTGCACGCTGTTCGCCCAGCAGCCAGCGCTGGGTGGCAGCTTCTTCGTCGGCCACGTGCCGCCTGTGGCGGGAAACGTTCTGGCCGTTCTTCCTGCCCACCGCTCCGAACCGGCCGCGCGTTTCGTCCACGCCCCGGCCCGTGGTCCTCCGTCCGTCGTGAATGCCTGATCGTCGCCATCCCGACCATCCACGACAACGGAATAACCATGCCATCGCCCCCTCTTACCCGGCGCGCGCTCGCGTGCGCCATCGCCTGCGCCGCCGCGCCGGTCACGCAGGCCGCCGACACACCCGACGATCCGCCACGTGCGACGACGTTGCGCGAGGTCCGGGTTTCCGCTGCACGGACCGCCACGAGCGTCGATCCCGACATGCCCGGCCCCGTCGAAACCGTGAGTGCCGCGCAGCTCGACCGGCTGAACATCGTCAACACGGAGGATGCGCTGAAGTACCTGCCTGCCTTCGGCATCCGCAAACGCTTCACCGGCGACGAGAACGCCACGTTCTCCGTGCGTGGCACCAGCAACCAGCAAAGCGCGCGCGGGCTCGTCTACCTGGACGGCCAGCTCCTCTCGAACCTCCTGGGCAACAACTGGGCGAATCCCCCGCGCTGGTCCATGGCCTTCCCCGGGAACCTCGCCCGCGTGGAAGTGATCTATGGCGCGTATTCCGCGCTGTATCCCGGCAATGCCATCGGCGCCACCGTGCTGATGACCACGCGCATGCCCGAGAAGCTGGAAGTCACCGCCGAAGTCCAGGCGTTCACCCAGCACGTCGACAGCTACGGCGTGGATCGCGACTACGGCGGCAGCCGGCAGGCCGCGACCATCGGCGATCGCTCGGGGCGCTTCGCCTTCCTGATCGGCGTGTCTCACCTGCAGTCGAACGGCCAGCCGCTGGTGTACGCCACGCAGAACAGCTCGGCGCGCCCGGGTGCGCTGAATCCCGTTACCGGCGCCATTGCCGACACCGGTGCGAACGGCATGCCACGCCAGGTCGTCGGCATCAACAGCGAAGGCCAGGAAGCGACCAGCCAGGACGAGGCGCATATGCGCCTTACCTACGACTTCACCCAGGACCTCACCGGCGCACTTACCGCGGGCTACTGGAAACAGGACCTCTCGCACCGCACGGAGACTTTCCTCCGCGATGCGCAGGGCAACCTGGTCTGGTCCGGGCCGGTCACGATCGACGGCCGGCAGTACACCCTGCCCGGGAACTTCTTCGCGCCCGGCACGCGGCAGAGCCGCAATTATCTCTACGGCCTGTCATTGGGCACGCATCGGGACACCGGCTGGAACATCGAGGGCAACGCCTCGTACTTCGACATGGATCGCAACCGCGACTGTGCCGCTTCGGCGGTGACGTACGACGGAGCGGGACTGCTCACCGCCGGCGACGGGAGCCGCTGGCGCACGCTGGATGTCCGCGCCAGTCACACGCCCGACAGCACGGGAACGAACACGCATACCGTCAGCTTCGGCTACCACTACGACGGCTACAGGCTCGACAACGCCACGTACGCACTGGATGCGTGGCGACGTGGCGGCGCCGGCCTGCTCACGGCCGCCAACGGCGGCAGCACGCAGACGCAAGCGCTGTACCTGCAGGATGCATGGCAACTCGCCGAGCGCTGGCGCCTGACCGCCGGCGCGCGCTACGAGCAGTGGCGCGCCTTCGGTGGCTCGCGTTCGACGGCATCGGCAACGATCGGCTACCCGGAGCGCAAGGAGTCGCACACGTCGCCTAAGGCCTCGCTGGCGTGGAGCGTGAGCGATTCGGTGCTGCTTCGGTTGTCGGCGGCGCGCGCGTATCGCTTCCCCACGGTGAACGAACTTTTCCAGGGCACTTTCAATGGCATCGCCCTGGTCAACAACGACCCTTCGCTCAAGCCCGAGAATGACCTGTCTCGCGAATTCTCGGCGGAGTGGTACCGCGAAAACGGCGTGACGCGATTCACCGTGTATCGCAGCGACACGCGGAACACACTCTTCAGCCAGACCGATACCACCGTGTTCCCAAACGTCACGAGCGTGCAGAACGTGGGACTGGTGCGCACGCGCGGCGCCGAGATCAGCCACGACGCCCACGACGTGTTCTGGCGCGGTTTCGACCTCACCGCCAATGCGGCGTATACGCAGGCCACGACCGTGCGCAACGCGCGCAATCCCGCGTCCGAAGGCAAGCAGTTCTATCGCATACCACGCTGGCGCGCCAATCTCGTCGCTACGTGGCGGGCTACGGAACGCCTGGCACTGACGCTTGCCGGGCGTTACTCGGGCCGGCAGTACAACACGCTGGACCACAGCGACGTGCATCCCGACACCTTCGGTGGCGCCAGCGATTTCCTGACCTTCGATGCCAAGGTGTCGTGGCAGGCCAGCGAGCACATCGAGCTCGGGGCGGGCGTGGACAATCTCACCGACCGCCGCTACTACGTCTATTACCCCTACCCTTCGCGCACCTGGCTCATGGAAGCGAAGTTCCATCTGTGAGGTGTCCACCCGTAGAGACTTCCACCGGCCTCCCCGCCGGTGGAAGCCGATCCGGGACAGCGCTAGGGAACGCCGTCGCGGATCTTCAGCCCGGCGTCTCCATGGGCGGTTTCCATGCGCCCAGTGATAAGTGATCGTCGAGCATGAAGGAGGCCGGCCCGCCACGATGCAGGCGATCGAAGAAGGCACCGACGCCCGCGTTACCCGTTGCAAGATCGCAGCTCAGGCGAAGCAGTTCGGCACCGGGCACGGCGAGGCCGCCGGCGCGCCGTACGAGGAAAGGCTCGATGCCGGCAGCGATGTGACGCGCGGCCGCGAGGTAGCCTGCGGACCCGTCCGGGCATATCTCCGCGAGGTCGAGCAGCGTCTCGCCGAGTCCGGCCAGGCCGTCGAAGAGGCCAGGCGAAATGGCATGACGGCGCATCAGGTCGCCTTCGGCTCCACGGACGATGTGGCGATAGCGCGCGTCGCCCGTGCAGGCGTGGAACCTCGCGGCCACGGCGACGATGCCCGCCGTGCCGTGACGCAGGTACGGAAAAAGCGTGCTGCCACCGGCCTCCCTCGGCCAGCTCGGATCGCCGTCGGGGTTGCTGCCACGCTGCGCCAGATCGAAGGCGAGCGCCGCGTCGGCCGCCCTGAGGAAGCGCTCCTCGCCGGTAGCCACGTGCAGGTGAAGAAGGAACAGGCCGGTGCCGGCCGCGCCCTGCGCGAGTCCGACAGGCCGGGTCTCGCCGCGTGGCCAGTGCAGGCTGCCCTCACTGGCCACGGCGCTCCGCAACAACACTTCACCGGCTTCGGCGGCGGCCGAAAGGAAGCCGGACTCCGCTGTTTCGCGCCACGCCTTGATCCGGGCCAACCCCCAGCCGGCAAGGCCGTCGTACAGGCCCGCCCGCTCGCATATCGCGCCCCCGGGTGGCCCCGTCCGCAGCAGTTCCGACGCCAGTTCCCGCTCGCCGGCGTCGAACAGCACCCATGCAATGCCGGCGTCGCCGTACATCAGGCTCGCCCCGCGATCCTGTTTTCGGCGGACGCCGTCGACCACATAGGCGAGCAACCCGTCCGGAACCTCCCGTCCTCCCCGCAGATACGCGTGAAGGACGCCGGCAGCGCCGTGCGCAACACCCCAGGGATGGGTCTGGAACACTTCCGGACCCGCCGGCACGTAGCGGTCTGCGCGGGCGCTCCTTGCCGTGGAGCCGATGAACGCGAACAAGGCGTCCGCATGGTCCGGCACAGGCTCATTGCCGGCGATGGGCCGGGCGACGGACGCCTCGTCCAGGGCCTTGCGCAGGCTGTCCATGGCCGCGACCGGCGTGGCACGTTTCGAGGCATCGCTGTCGAGCAGCGAGCCGACGATATGCATGAGCACGGCCGGATAGCCCAGGTCCACGCTCATGCGATGGACGAATCGCAACGCGGCGTCGCGGTCGAGCGGCAGCATCGCGTTCACCGGCATCACGGCCGCCAGCAGGTTCGCGCCGAAGGCGTACGCGTCTTCCGCGCGCGCCGCGTCCGGGTGGTCGCGTAGCGGCCGCGGCGAGGCGAAGCCCGGCGTACGCATGTCCACGGGGAGGTCGAGGCCTTCCTCCACCGCTGTTTCCAGATCGATCAGGCGCACTTCGCCGTCCGGCGTGACGATGCAGTTATGGAACGACAGGTCGCCCAGCGATACGCCGGCGCCGTGTACCAGCTCGAGCGCATCCGCGAAGCGCGTGAAGACTCCCGCCACTTCCTCGAGGTAACGCCGCACGTCGTCGCGCGTCATGCGCGTCTTCAGCCAGGGATAGCGGCGCGCCAGCCAGCTGCGCAGCGTGTCGCCCTCGATGAACTCCTCCACCAGGTAGCTGTGTTCCCAGTCGCGGAAATGGGCGACGGGCAAGGGAGCGACGCGATGGGGCGCCAGCCTGCGCAACAACCTGAACTCCTTGCGCAACATGGCGACCGCGGTGTCCCCTCCGCCGATGAAGGGGCGAGCCTCCTTGATGATCACGCGGCGGCCTTCGTCCAGGTCGTCGCCAAGATAGATGCCGCCCGCCGATGAGAACGACAACGCCCGCCTGATGCGAAAGCGGCCGGCGCCCAGGGTCGCGCTCTCGTCCTTGCCGTCGCCGGCTTGCTGAGGAAACGGGTCGCGCAACCATTCCGGCAGGTGGAAAAACGGTTGGCGCTCGTCGGGTTCGATGTGGCCGTCGGGGGCGCGAAGCACGTATTCGCGCCGTCCGTCTGCGGCCGTACGGTGCTCGCCGGCAATACCTCCATAGCGGTAGTAGAGCACCCGCGAATCGCGGTAGCGGCGGTCGCTGAGGATGTATGGCCCCGAATAGCCGGACAGGGCGACGTAGAAATCGTCGATGATCCGCTTGAAATCCTCGATGCCGCGCGGGTACACGGTGATGAACTTGCCTGAGCCAGCGCGCGGCCAGCGCTTTCCATTGATGGCCGCGAGCATGTGCGCGTCCGCTGCGAACTTGAACGCCGTACCGGAGGCGACCAGGGTGGCGGCGGCAATGGACAGCACGATGCGCGCCGTGGATGCCACGCTCGACACATGGATCTTCCACCCCTGCGCCGGCAGGTCGGCATCCGGCGGCGCGCAGTGCATCCAGATGCCTGAGCGGCGGACCAGCCAGTCCACCGGGACGATCCGCCTGACTGGCTGGACGAAATCCGCGGTAGCAATGTCGCGCTGGCCGTACGGCTCGAAGAATTCCCGGTCGACCGCGGTGTACTGCAACAACTCCGTGTGCCGCTCCATGCTGCCCCCACCCCCCGGTACGGTCACGCGAGGTCGTCGAAACCGTCCGCATTGGCCATGCAACACGCGCGGTTGCTGGCCGTGCTGTAATTCGTTTCGTTGGTCTCGTTCATCGCTGCCGCGTCGAGCTGCAGGAGCTGCAATTCCAGTATCCGGTTCATGGGTTCCTCGATTCGTCGGAAGGTCTGCGCACGTTGCGTGCGCCGCGAATCTAGGGACACCGCTCGCGGCGCCGCAATGGGAAAGGACACCGATCGGACGCTGCGGACAGCGCTTCGTGAAGCTTTCTTCACGTACCACATCGAAATCGGTCGCCGAAGTGTCCGGAAATGGACAGACCTGTCCGGGTTCGGACGCTACCCGCCCTCAGGGGAACAGGGGCAGCCGGACGGTGGCCACGGCGCCGCGGGCGTCGACACGGGAAACAAGCTCGACCGAGCCGGCGTGCCCTTCCACGATGAGGCGGGTGAGACTGAGCCCGATGCCCGAGCCGTCGGGCTTGGTGGTGAAGAACGGAACGAACAGCGCGTCGCTTTGCGGCAGGCCCACGCCGTCGTCTTCGATGACGACGCACACGCGGCGTCCCTCGGTGTACCAGTCCAGCCGCACTCCGCCTCCCACCGGCAAGGCGGCTTCCACGGCGTTGCGCAGCAGGTTGATGAAGGCCTGCGCCAGCTGGTCCTCGTCTCCGTACAGGGTGACCTGCTCGGTCCCGAGAACGGCGATGTCCAGGCGCCGGTCGAGCAAGCCAAGCCGCGCGAGCGCGGTGTCCAGACGGAAGGATCGCCGCCGCGGCGGGGGCAGCCGGGCCAGCGTTCCGTAACCGGAAAGGAAGCGGGCCAGCGACGTCGCCCGCCGTTCGATCACTTCCAGGCCGGTCTGCAGTTCTTTGCGCGCATCGTGCACGTAGCGCTCGTCGAGCAGGGTGGCCAGGCTCCCGGCGAGGGAGGCGATCGGAGTGAGCGAGTTGTTCAGTTCGTGGCTCAGTACGCGAATGAGGCGCTGCCAGGCACGGCGCTCTTCCTGGCCGAGGGCCGCGCTCAGGTCGCGTAACATTACCAGGCGGTGCTCGCGGCCGTCGCTGCGCCAGGCGGCGTGGCGCACCGCCCAGCGCCCCTCGCCGCCGGGGAAGCGTCCATGGAAGACCGCGTTGTCCGGCGTGGCGAGCGCCTCGGCGAGGCCGAGCGACACGAGCTCCCGGCCCACCACGGTCGTTCGTTCGGCACCGATGAGCTGTCGCGCGGCGGGATTGATCAGCCGCAACCTGCCCTCCTCGTCGGCAACGAACACCGGATCCTTGAGCGCGGTAAGCGTCTTGCCCAGGAAACGCGAGGTTTCCGTGCGCTGCCGCCGGCCGTCGCGCAGCGCGTCGGAAAGGAGGTTCACGTCCGCCACCAGCCCTTGCAGCGGATCGTGCCCGTGGCGCACGCGCCCGCGCAGCCCGTAGTCACCCTCGCGCAGCGCGCCGAGGAGATCGGAGACGACATCCAGCGTGCCGACGACGCGGCGGCCCGCGAACCAGGCGAGGGCGAGCGTAAGCGACATGCCGATGGAAAACACGCCCAGCCGCATCGTCCAGGCCAGGCCATCTATCACCACCAGCGAACCTCCCGCCGCGGTCACGGGAAGCAGGACGATACCCATCCATGGCACCGCGCCGAGCTGCAGGCTGGTCGAACGTGCATCGTTGTTCAAAGTGCTCGCGCCGAACGACGGCGTGCCCGGATCCTTAGCTGACCGATTCCAGCCCTCCCTTCGCGCGGCGCTTTTCCAGCCGGCGATAGAGCGCCTGGCGGGAGATGCCGAGGGCGTCGGCCGCCCGCTGGAGGTTGTGGTCGTGCCGTTCGAGCGCCTGCCTGATCAGCAACTCCTCGGCCTCGGGTAGGGTGAGACTGTCGAGCACCACCGGTTCGTCCCTGCGCCGCTGGAGCGACAGCGCGTCGGCATCGATGTCGTCCCTGCCGGCCAGCAGCACGGCGCGTTCTATGGCGTGCTCCAGCTCCCGCACGTTGCCCGGCCAGTCGTAACCGCGCAAGGCCCTTTCGGCCGAAGGTGTGAACAGCATCGCACCACGGCCCCGCCGGCGGCACTCGCGGAGCAGGAAATGCCGCGCCAGCGGCACGATGTCTTCCTGGCGTTCGCGCAACGGGGGCAGGCGTACCTGCATCGCATTGAGGCGATACAGCAGGTCCCGACGGAAGCGGTCGTTGCGGATGGCGGCGTCGAGGTCGGCGTTGGAAGTGGAGATCACGCGCACGTCGACGCGACGGGTGCGCATCGAGCCACAGCGCTCCAGTTCTCCCTCCTCGACCACGCGCAGCAGCTTCACCTGCTGGAGCGGATGGATGTTGCCCACTTCCTCCAGGATCAGGCTGCCGCCCTGTGCCAGTTCGAAACGGCCGGGCCGGGGCACCGGCTTGTCCTCCCCGAACATTTCCTCGGCGAAGCGCGATTCGGGCAGGGTTCCCATGTCGATGCGGATCACCGGGTGGTCCGCACGCGGCGACAGCGCGTGGATTTCGCGCGCTACCAGCGACTTGCCCGTGCCGTTCTCCCCCAGCACCAGCACGTTCGCGTCGCCGCTGGCAATCCGCTGGATCAGTTCGAGGACCCGGCGCATCGCCGACGACTCGCCGATCCGGAGCATCTCCCCCGCTTGCCGCGACAGCGCCGTCTCGGCACGCAGGCGGAGGTTCTCGTCGACCATCCGTCGCAGCGCGATCTGGCTGCGGATCGTGTGCAGCAGGTGCGCGTTGTTCCACGGCTTCTCTATGAAATCGGATGCCCCCAGGCGCATGGCACGCACGGCGATCTCGATGCTGCCCCAGGCGGTCATGGCGACGATCGGCAATTCGGGCGCCTCTTCGCGCAGGCGGCTCACCAGGTCCAGCCCCTCATGTCCCGACGTGGTATCCGACGCGTAGTTGAGATCCACCACCGCGCAGGCGAACTCGGTGCGGGCCACCGCATCGAGCGCTGCCGCCGCGGACGCGACGTCGATCGAAGGAATGCCTTCGGAGTGGAGCAGGATGCGCAGCGCGAGGCGGATGTCGGGATGATCGTCCACGACGAGAACCGGCGCCGTTGCTTCATGAATTCTGGACATAACCGTGCGTTTCCCCAATCTTCAATCGCTGCGCAATACCCGCCACGGCTCCACTCCCGCGGCACGGCGTGCGGGCAGGAAGGCGGCCGCCAGCGCCGCCGCGGTCATGACGAGCGCGGCAATGGCCATCCCCCCGACGCCAACGCCGCCCGGCGTCGCCATCACGTCCGGACACAGCCACTGCTGCAGGACGTGCGTGGCGAGGAGGCCCAGGGCGGTGCCGGCCAGGGTGACGTACAGTGCCTTGCGGTACACGCGTCCAAGCAGGTGCATGGGCGTGGCGCCGAGCGCACCACGCAGGGCGATCGCATTACGCGCGGCGGCCACCTCCACGGCCTGTACGGAGTACTGGCCGACTGCGGCGAGGCCCACTGCGATCACCGAAAGTGCCGAGAACAGGACGACGTTCCGGCGTGCCGCGCCCAGGGGCTGCTGCGCGATGCGGTCCAGCGACACGGGCGGCGACAGCGCCAGCGACGGTGCGAGGTCCGCCACGATACCGGGCATGGCCTGACGCGCCACGTCCGTGGCGGCCGGGCCACGAATCACGGCGTACAGCGGTACCAGTTCCCGGACCTTTGCGAAGCGGTTGGCGCGAGCCTGGGCCAGGGACAGGAATACCGTGGGTTTCGCCTCCGTGCCGCCGTCGCTCCAGGTGTCGCCGACCACCCCTATGATGCGTGCTGCCTGTCCAGGCTCACCGGCCGGTCGCACGATGTCCCCGACGCCATCGCTCGCGAACCGGCGCAGGTACGCTTCGTTCACCAGGGCGACGCGCTCGGCATGCGCGTCGTCCCGGGAATTGATCCAGCGGCCGGCAAGCTTGCGCAAGCCCATGCCGCGATTGCCGTCAGGGCTGGTCAACGCGTATTG
Source organism: Luteibacter sp. SVR4-7G (assembly GCF_056755555.1). Lineage (NCBI taxonomy): Bacteria > Pseudomonadati > Pseudomonadota > Gammaproteobacteria > Lysobacterales > Rhodanobacteraceae > Luteibacter > Luteibacter sp. SVR4-7G. The sequence continues at coordinate 32,372 of NZ_JBPGXO010000016.1, forward strand.
CGCGTACTCTGCCGTGCCGTCTGCGCGCAGGAAGGACATTTTGAAACCGCTTCCCGCTGCGGCCTGGGTAGACCATCCCATGACGTCCACTCCGGGTAGACGCAGCACCCTGGCGCGTATGGCGTCGAGCAGCCGGGCGACGTCGCCCACCTCCGGGTACGCCGGCACCGGAGCATGCAGTTCGACCACGACGGCGCCCGCGCTGTCGAACCCCGATGGCGTGCGCGCCAGACGCCAGGCGCGTGACGCCGCGGCCACGCCCAGCGAGACGACCAGGGTCGCAAGGGCTACCTGAATCACGAGCAGCGTCGAGCGGGCGTGGCCGCCCTCGGTGCGGCCCGCCCCGGCGAATCCGCCCATGGCCGAGCGTTCGCGATAGCTGAGGCTGGCCCGCACTCGGGCCGCGCCACCCAGTGCCGCAAGCAGAACGACGATCAGCGTGATCGCGGTGACGGCGAGCACGACACGCCAGCCAGGCGCCGGCGGCAGGGCCGAGCTCAACCAAGACGACGGCAGGAACCGCCGGAACAGGCGGACCAGCACGCTTCCCGCAGGGATGCCGACGACACAGGCCAGCAGCCCCACGGCGACCGCATCGGTCAGGGCTGGCATCCATGGCCGCGAGCCGGTGCCGCCGAACACGATCTTCAGCGCTGTCTCGTGGATCCGTCCGAACATGCGGGTGGACACCAGGTGGGAAATGTTCACGCCTGCGACGGCGAGCACGAGCAAGGCACAGGAAGCGAACAGCCACAGGCTGCCGCGCGCCCCACGTGCCACCAGGTCATCGACGGGGGTGGCGCCGTACCAGCGCAGATCCTCGCTGCGCAGATGCAGGGCCAGGGCATCGCGACGTGCGGACCATTCGACCTCCGCCGAGAAGGGGCCGACCTCCTGGCCCGGTGCCAGCAGGGCCACGGCCGTCATGTTTTCCGCCGTATCGGAGGCAGCGGCCCAGAGATCCAGGGGAAGGAGGAGATCCACGTCTGAGAAGAAGCGGTACTCCGGCGGGAGCACGCCGCGTACCTTCATCGGGTGCCCATCCACGATCAAGGTCCGCCCGGCCGTCGCCGGCTCGCCAGCCAGCCATCGTCGCCATAAGGCGTCGGACACCAGCACGCCATCGCGGAACGCAGTCCCGGGTTCCTTGTAGATGGGGACCACTCCGAGCGTGGCCAGGAAGCCCTCGTCGACGCGCTGCGCACGAAGCAGTTCCCGGTGCCTCCCGCCAACGACATTCACGGTTTCAGGCATGCGGGCGATGCCCCGGGACTGGAGCGACGGTGGCAGGCCGACGGCCGCGTAGAGAAGCGGCGAGATGGCACGCATGCTGTCATCCGCCGTGCGCCCGCCGTACACGACCACGCGCTCGTGGTTCGGCCACGGCGGTGCTTGCAACAGGAGGGTGTCGACCAGCGTGAATGTGCCCACCAGCGCGGCGACGCCGAGGGCCAGGGTCGCCGACGCCAGCAACAGGAAGCCCGGCCGCCGCACGAGCGAGCGCCCGGCGCGGAGGAAATGCGCTGCGTGGCTCACAACAGCAACTCGCCGAAGCGGCGTTCGTCCAGGCCCGACTCCGCTTCGCTGCGCCGCTGCTGGAACGTGCTTTCGTCGACGATGCGCCCGTCCAGCAGGCGGATCGTGCGCTCGGTCATGGCACCGAAGCGCTCGTCATGCGTCACCATGCAGATCGTCCGTCCCTCGGCGTGCAGCCGGCACAGGAGTGCCATGACGATCTCGCCGTTGCGCAGGTCCAGGTTCCCCGTAGGTTCGTCCGCGAGCAGGATGGAAGGATCGCCTACCAGGGCGCGCGCGACGGCGACGCGCTGCTTCTGCCCCCCGGAGAGCTGCGACGGGTAGTGGCGCATGCGGTGTGCCATGCCGACGCTGGACAAGGCTTCGCGCACTCGCCGGGCGCGCTCGTGGCGCGACAGGTTTGCGCGGAACGACAGAGGAAGGGCCACGTTTTCCGCCACGCTGAGGTCGTCGATGAGGTTGAAGGCCTGGAACACGAAGCCGACATGGCGGTTACGCAGCCTGGCCCGCTCCGCCCGGCCAAGGCTGGCGACAGGTTGTCCCGCGAAGACCAGTTCGCCGTGGGTGGGAAGGTCGAGCAGTCCCATCAGCGACAACAGGGTGGTCTTGCCGCACCCGGACGGACCCGCCACGGATACGAACTCTCCCTGCCGCACATTCAGGTGAATGTCGGTGAGGACGTGGCATTCGATCGGACCGGCGGAAAATGCCTTTCCGATGCCTCGCATTTCGATGATCGGTGCCCTGGCGGAAACCATGCCGCAACTCCATGCAAGTCAGGCGAGCCTAGCGCAGCGCGATGTGTTGTCGTGGGGTGCGAAGCCTTCGCAAACAGCAAACTTCCCGATGTTGCCGGAAAGACATAACGATAGTCGCGCGACGTGCAACGATTGCCGTTTCGGAGGCGAAATGGCTTGTCACGCCACGCGTGACGAACTCACGCACCCACCGCGCCGGAGATTCGTGAAGATATTGCGCCCCAACGACGTAATCGTTTACATGTAACGACATTTACGTCCCCACTCCGGCCCCTGATGCCGGTATCCTTGCCCGCCTGACGTGCCACCCCTGGCGTCGCCTCGTCCCAAGGCCAGACCATGACCCGCAATCCCCGCATCGAAGACCTGATCGCCCGCATGACCCTCGAGGAGAAGGTCGGCCAACTGGGCGTGTTCGCCGATGCGGTGCGTCCGTTCGCTCCGGATATCAATCCGGAGGTGAATGCCCGCGGTGCGTCCGAGGTGCTCGAGCAAGTGCGCGCGGGCCGTGTCGGCGCCCTGTTCAACGGCGTGGGCGCCGCCGAGGGCCGTGAAGCGCAGCGCGTGGCCGTGGAGGAAAGCCGGCTGGGCATTCCGCTGCTGTTCGGCGCCGACGTGATCCACGGTATGCGCACGGTGTTTCCCATCCCGCTGGCCGAAGCCTCGTCCTTCGAACCGGAGCTTGCCGAGCGCACCGCCCGCGCCACCGCGATCGAAGCCACTGCCGCCGGCATCCATTGGACCTTCGCGCCTGCCGTGGACATCGCGCGCGACCAGCGCTGGGGGCGGGTCGCCGAAGGCGCGGGTGAGGACGTCGTCCTCGGCTCGGCCTTCGCCGCCGCACGCGTTCGCGGTTTCCAGGGCGGCGACCTCAAGGCCGACGATGCGCTGCTGGCGACACCGAAGCATTTCGCGGCCTATGGCGCCGTCGCCGCCGGCATGGAGTACAACTACGTGGACATCGCCCCGCAGACGCTGCGCGACGTGCACCTTCCGCCCTTCAAGGCGGCGCTCGATGCGGGCGCCCTCGCCTTCATGAGCGCGTTCAACGACATCAACGGCGTACCGGCCTCGGCCAATCGCGAACTGATGACCGACATCCTCCGCGGCGAGTGGGGTTTTCGCGGGCTCGTGGTTTCCGACTACACCGCCGACATGGAACTCATCGCGCACGGCTTTGCGGAGGACGAAAGCGACGCGACGCGGCTCGCCTTCCTCGCCGGCGTGGACATGAGCATGCAGAGCGGCTTCTATGGCGCGTACCTTCCGGCACTCGTCGAGTCGGGCGCCGTCTCCATGGAGGTGCTCGATGAAAGCGTGCGCCGCGTGCTCTCGGTGAAGGACGCCATCGGCCTGTTCGACAATCCGTACCGCTCGCTCGATCCCACCGTGGAGGCCGACGGCTCGCGCGACGCCGAACATGCGGCCCTTGCGCGCGATGCCGCGCGCCGTTCGATCGTGATGTTGAAGAACGAAGGCGTCCTGCCGCTGCGCAAGACCGGACAGAAGATCGCCCTCATCGGGCCGTTCGGTCCCGATACGGATCATCTCGAAGGCTGCTGGACGCTGTTCGGCGACAAGCGCCGCCACGAGAATATCGAGAGCGGGCTGCGCAAGGCGCTGACCGACGGCGCCTCGCTCGAGGTGGTCGCCGGCTCCGGTATCGAAGAACCCATCGACGGCGGCATCGAAGCCGCCGTGGCCGCGGCGAAGCGCGCCGACGTCGTGCTGCTGGCTATCGGCGAGCCGCAGAACTATTCCGGCGAGGCGCAGTCGCGCACGCAGATCGTCGTGCCACCCACGCAACAGGCGCTGGCCGAGGCCATGGCCGCCACCGGAAAGCCTGTGGTGGTGCTCCTGAAGAACGGACGTGCGCTCGCGCTGACCGGCGCTGTACGCGAAGCCGACGCGATCCTCGTTACCTGGTTCCTCGGCAGCCAGACCGGCCCCGCCATCGCCGACGTGCTGTTCGGCGACTACAACCCGTCCGGGCACCTGCCGGTGAGCTTCCCGCAGGACGCGGGGCAGCAGCCGTACTTCTACAACCATCCTCGCACCGGCCGTCCTGAACTGGCCGACCAGCCACCGGCGTTCAAGTCGCGCTATCGCGAAATCACCTTCGAAGCGCTGTATCCGTTCGGACACGGCCTCAGCTACACGCGCTTCGCTTACGGCTTGCCCGTGGTGAAGGAAAGCGTGGGCTGGGACGAAACCATCGTCGTCACGGCAACCGTGACCAACGCCGGCGACGTCGCCGGCGAGGAAGTGGTGCAACTCTATATCCACGATCGCGTCGCAAGCCGCGTGAGGCCCGTGCGCGAATTGAAGGCGTTCCGGAAGATCGTGCTCGCACCTGGTGCTTCCGAAGACGTGTCGTTCGAGCTGACGCGTGCGGACCTTGCGTTCACCCATCGCGATGGCACGACGGTCGAAGCCGAGTCCGGCGAATTTGAGGTGTGGATCGCAGGCTCGTCGGTCGGGGGCACGGCCGCAAGGTTCGTGCTCCGCGCGAAGTGAGTTCGCCTTCGTTCGTGCCGCGATAGCGACCGCGGACGGGACCCTTACGCGCTGTCTCGACGGGAGGAACGTTCCGCCGGGTTCAACTCCGATGTCGTTGCACGGCGTGCTCGCCTAGTTTGTGACCCTCCGCTGACGCTCAGGGTCACATACGTATGGTCGGTCTTCGTAGCCTATGCATCGCATCGGGAGCCCCGGTCCATGCGGGCGGGCATCGAGCTCCCCCCGTCGCGGCAGCTATCTGCGTGCTCCTCGCCGCCTCGTGTGCGCCGGCCACGGCCTCGACGTCGACCGTCGCAGAGAATGCGGCGATCAGCTGGACGACCTGTCCGGCGGAATGGACGGGTGTGGACACGGGCGGGCTCGGTCAGCGTCTGCAATGCGCCACCCTCGCGGCGCCAGTCGACCACGTGGCGCCGGACCGGAACACGATGGATATCGGTGTCATCCGCGTGCGCGCCGGATCGCCAGCGCAGCGTGAGGGTGCGATCTTCTTCAACGTCGGCGGTCCCGCTTCGCATCCTGGCAGCCCCTTGCGCATGATCGCCTCGGCCTGGGCTGGCATGAGTCCTCATCTGGCCGACGAGGTGGACAAGCGCCGGCTTGCGGAGCGTTACGACCTTGTTGCGGTCATCCCAAGGGGTCTGCGGGGCAGCAGTGCCATGCGATGCGGCCCCGGCGCCCCGCCGCGGTTCGCGTTTCCGCCTACCCATCCTGACGACGCCAACTGGGCACTCATGCTCGAGGAGGCCCAGTCCATCGTGGACGCCTGCGGCGCACTCGCGCATGCGCGCTACGTCAACACTGAACAGCATGTGCACGACATGGACATGGTCCGGCGCGCCATGGGCGACGAACGGATTCATTTCTACGGCATTTCCCATGGCAGCATCGTCGGGGCGTGGTATGCGGCGACGTATCCGCAACATACCGGACGCATGCTTCTGGACTCTCCCACCGACTTCACACGCAGCTTCCGGAGATCGATATACGCCGGCCTGCATGCGCGTCACGAAGCTTATACCGGGAACGTGGTCGAGCCGCTGCTGCGCGATGCCGCGCGTTACGGGCTGAGCGGCGGCCGCGAGGCGGTCAGCGAAGCCATCGACCGCATACCCCCACGCATACGCGAAATCTCCGCCGGACGGATCGATTCGCCCTTGCAGCTCGCTGCCGTCCTGCACGTTGCCGCCTTATGGAACAAGACTCTTCCTCCGACCCTGGAACGCATGGAGCAACTCATCGCGGGATCGCTTGGTGCCGTCGATGCTTCGCTGATCGCCAGGGTCCGACTCGAAGCCCAGCGCGTCGCTTCGGCGCTTTACGCACCGCAGACCCCATGGCATTACTCCGTCCGGAGCCCCGAAGAGTGGTCCGTGCGCACCTTCATGCCTTGCAACGACGAGGCGACCCTCCGGACTGAGCGCGAGATCCGCGACGCGGCGCAACGTGACGCAGCCCGCTATTACAACTTCACCGGCATCGAGACACTCGAAGAACTGATCTGCCTTCGATGGGGCGCTCCCACTGCACGCCCTGCGAATCTCGAGGCGCTGGATCGCGTGAGGCCATTTCTTCTTCTCCAGTCCGAAAATGACCTCACCACACCCCTCGGGGCCACCAGCCGGATCCTTGATCGCTTCTCGAACACGCGGATGCTCCTGGTCCGCGACGCCGGGCAGCACGGCGTGTTCAATTTCACCCGTTCGTCGTGCGTGGAACGCACGGTGGCGCACTACCTGCTCACGGGCGCACTGCCCGAAATCCCATCCCGCGTTTTTTCCTGCGCAGGCACCGGTGGCTCGCCCCTGGATGCCATGCCCGGCGAACCTCGCCCACCGTTGGAAGAGCCCTTGCCCATGATCACCCCACGCCCGGCCGGTCACGACGAGCTGTGAATATGGTCCGTCCTCGTAACCTGTGCATCGCATCGGGAGCCATGGTCCATGCAGGCGGGAATCGGGATCCCGCCGTAGTGGCGGCTGCCTGCATGCTCCTCGCCGCAGTGTGTACGCCCGCCGTGGCCTCGACGTCGACCATCGCCGAGGGTCCGGCAATCAGCTGGACGACATGTCCGGTGGAGTGGACAGGCGCGGATACGGGCGGACTCGGTCAGCGTCTGCAGTGCGCCACCCTCGCGGCACCAGTGGACCACGTGGCGCCGGACGGGGACACGATGGATATCGGTGTCATCCGCGTGCGCGCCGGGTTACCCGCGCAGCGTGAAGGTGCCATCTTCTTCAACGTAGGCGGTCCTGGGGTCCATCCGGGCAATCCGATGCGCACGATCGCCTCGGCCTGGGCTGGCATGAGTCCCCATCTGGCCGATGAGGTGGACAAGCGGCGGCTTGCAGAGCGCTATGACCTTGTTGCGGTCATACCCAGGGGTCTGCGGGGCAGCAGTGCCGTGCGATGCGACCCGAGTTCCGTCCCGCGGTTTGCCTTTCCGCCTACGCATCCCGACGATGCCAACTGGGAACTCATGCTCGAGGAAGCCCAGTCCATTGCGGACACCTGCGGCGGCCTGGCGCATGTGCGCTACATCAACACCGAACAGCATGTGCACGACATGGACATGGTCCGGCGCGCCATGGGTGACGAGCGCATCCACTTCTACGGCATTTCCCACGGCGGCATCGTCGGTGCCCGGTATACGGCGACGTACCCGCACCACATCAGCCGGCTTCTCCTTGATTCCAGCACAGATTTCACACGCTCGTTCCAAAGCTCGATACGTGCCAGCCTGCACGCACGCCAGGAATCCTTTTCGGAGAACGTCGTCGGGCCACTCCTGCGCGATACGGTTCGTTACGGGCTGAGCGCCGACCGACTGGCGGTCAGTGAGGCGATCGATCACATTCCCGCGCGCATACGGGAGATCTCCGCCGGAAAGATTGGCTCGCCCGTACAGCTTGCCGCGGTCCTGCACCTGGCTGCCTTGTGGATAAGGAGTTCTCCCCCGACGCTGGAGCGCATGGAGCAGCTCATTCAGGGGTCGCTGCATACCCTCGAGGCTTCCATGGCCCGCCGCATTCGTTTCGAGGCTCGCCGCTTCGCTTCCGGACTCTACGCCGGGCGTCGTCAGACCCGATATGTCATCGATCATCCGGACGAGTGGTCCGTACGCATGTTCATGCCTTGCAATGACGAGGCATGGACACGCAGCGAGCGCGTGATTCGCGACGCCGCGCAGCGCGACGCGGCTCGTTATTACAATGTCACCGGCGTCGAAACAATCGGGGAGCTGATCTGCCTGCGATGGGGCGCCCCTAGTACGCGCCCGGCCAATCTCGATGCCCTCGACCGAGCGATGCCATTCCTGCTGCTCCAGTCCGAGAAAGACGTCAGCACGCCTCTTGCGGCCAGCAGTCACATCCTCGATCGCTTCTCCAGCGCACGTATGCTGCTGGTCCGCGGTTCCGGGCAGCATGGCCTGTTCAATTTCACCCGTTCGTCGTGCCTCGAGCGCACGGCGGCGCGCTATCTGCTCACAGGCGCGCTACCCCAAAGCGCATCCCGGGTCTTTTCCTGCGAGGGCACGGGAGGCGCGCCGCTGGAGGCCATGCCCGGCGAGCCACGCCCGCCCATGGAAGAACCCTTGCCCGTGGCCACCCCAAGCCCGGTCCGTCATGACGAACTGTGAACGGGCTCGTCAGAACATGATCTGTGCGCGCATCTCGAAGATGTGCGGATCGACCCGCAGGTCGCGGCGATCGCTGGTGGCGCGCACGTAGTTGACCTGGAACTTCAGGTACTTCGTCAGGTACCAGTTCGTGCCAAGGGTCCAGTCGTGCTCCGTACCTCCGAGCGTGGGCCCGTCGTCGAGATCGAGCGTGCTGTAGCGAAGCACGAACTCGAGGGCACCCCAGGGTCCCTTCGGTACGACATCGCCGACGTTGCCGGCGCTGTAGCCGCGCGATTCGCCGGTGACGACCCAACTGCCGAATGCGTACCAGCCATGCGCGTCGTACCTCGGCTTGTCCTTGAGCTTGACGCTCGCGGACAGGTATTCACCCTGCAACGACCAGGGTCCGCGAATCCACAACCCTTCGAGGCCACGCCTGTCGACGTGTTCGGCCACGCTCAGCACGCCGGAGTCGATCAGGCGCTGCGTAGCGAGGCCCGCTTCCGGCAACGCACGCAAACGCACGCTGGGCGGCGTGTATCGGCCGCGTCCGTCGATGCTGCCTTCCGGCGTTTCACGCGAGTACGAGCCGCCGAGGTGAAGTATGTCGCCCGGGCTGTTCATCGGCGTCCACGCAGCGCGTGCGGCCACCATGCGGCCGTCGAGATCGCCTTGAAGGTTGCCGCCCTTGTAGTAACCGAGTTGCACCAGGTACGCCTTGCGGGTGAGTGCCCAATCGACGCCGAGCCGCCGGTTCGCGTAGATGGCCTGCATCGGTAGCGAGGTCTCCATGAAGGAAGTGCTGCCCGTGCTGGTGTTTCCTTCGAAACCGACCGGCGTCTTCATGAAGCCCACGCGGAAGGCACCGATGTCGTTGCCGAACAAGGCCTTGCCCTGAACGCGGAAGAACACGTCGAGCCAGGTCTTCGTCTGGAAGTCGAATACCACGGTGCCGTCGTACACACCCTTCTTGCGGACGAAGAAGCCGAACTCCTTGCGCCGGTTGGTGTGCGCGTCCTCGTAGATACCGTGGTCGTTCGAGAAGTTGTCGAGGTCGTACTGATACTTCAGCGTGAGCCCGAGGTCGGTGCCGTCAGCGAACACGTAATGAGTTGGCCAGTTGGTTCGCCAGTCGTAGTCGTTGCGCGGCGTGTCTGCCGCCACGGCAGACGCGGGCGCGATCAGCGCGAGTGCGCCGAGGATGATCTTCTTCACGGTGGAGCCCCTCTCGAGCGCGCCGGCGGCACCGGCTGCGACATGAACCTGACTATACAGCGCGCTTGAGAGTGCACTCAATGCTGCATCTACTACATCGGCAGGCTTCGCCAGGTCTTTAAAACAGGTTCGGATCGATCGCGTCCGCCATGCGGCGATAGCCGGCGTCTCCCGGATGCAGATGGTCGCCCGAGTCGTACTGGGACGCGATGCGCGCCGGATGCTGCGGATCGCGCACGGCGGCATCGAAGTCGATCACCGCATCGAACTGGCCGCCGGTGCGGATCCATTCGTTCACGGCCTGCCGCACCTCCTCCTTGGCGGGGTCGAAATAGCCCTGGATCGCAGAGTTTTCCAGGGCGCCCTCGAAGGGCGTCAAGGTGGCGCCGAACACCTTCACCGAATGCGCATGGGCACGCGCGATGAGCTGACGGTAACCGTCGATCAGGTGAGCGGCCGTCACGCGAGGCTCGTCGGGTGCGAAGGTGCTGCCTGGCCAGCTGATGTCGTTGATGCCAAGCAGGACGATCACGCTGCGCACGCCCGGTTGCGCCAGCACGTCACGGTCGAGTCGCGCCAGCGCATTGATACCCATGCCATCCCGCAACATGCGCCCGCCGGAGATGCCGGCATTCGCCACGGCCACGTTGCGGCCGGCGAGGCGGCGGGCGAGGAAATCGGGCCAGCGCTGGTTCCGGTCGACGGTCGATCCGTTGCCGTCCGTGATGGAGTCGCCGAGCGCGACGACAGTCGAGGCGTCGGGCGAGGCATCGGCGAGAATTTCGCTGAGCAGCACGCGGGTCGGCATCGTATCGCCACCGTAAAGCAACGGTGCGGCCGTTCGGTCACCTTCGGCAAGGTATGCGGTCTGCCGGGCATCCCAGTGGATCGTATCCATCGGTGTGTCGCCAGGAAGGTAGAAGCTCACCGCCACTTCTCCCAGGGCGGGAACATCGAGCGCCACCGGGTCGCTGAGCACGGGGGCTCCCGGGGGAAGGATGACGAAACGCTTGCCGCCGAAGGTCACCGCCCGGTCGGTATCCGCTGCGATCCTCGATCCGCCGAGACTGCGTGCCACACGTATGTTGCGGACCACCACCGGCGCCTTGCCATAGGCGTTGGACAACTCGATGCGGATATGGCGCCCGCCAAGGCTCACCGCCGCCACCTGGCGCACGGTGCGGTTGGAGAGCACGGCGGGGGTATGGCTGGGCAGCACGAAGCCGGGTTTCCAGTTCGCCTGGGGACTGGCCGCCCAGGTGGCGACCCACGGCCTGGAAGCCTGGTTCGCCCACGAAGGAAGCGCTGCCGCGGCGATGGCGGCGGCGAAGGCCAACGCTGCCATTGGCCGGAGGGGGTTGTGTCTGGTCATGGGAAGGTTCCAATACGCCGGTAGTCCGGCTCCCGGAACGGTAGGCTCTTCCCATCTGACGCAGTAGAAGGCAAGAATGCATAGGACTCATTCCGATATGGCATGGCATGGACACTCTCCGCTCGATGAAGGTTTTCGTTCGGGCTCTTGAGCTGGGATCCCTTTCCGCCGTGGCGCGCGAGCAGGAGACGACCCAGCCGACGATCAGCAAGGTCGTGGCCGCGCTCGAGAAGTCGCTGAACGTGCGGCTTCTTGAACGAAGCACTACGAAACTTGTTCCGACCGAGCAAGGGAAGCGGTTCTACGAACGCGCGAAACGCGTTCTCGAGGAGTTCGGCGAAGCAGTCGCGGATGCGCGGGGGCTCACGGAGAAGCCCGCGGGAGTCCTGCGCATCAGCGCACCGGTAAGCATCGGCGTGCTCTGGCTCAACCGTCTGATGTTGGACTTCCTGGTTTCATATCCCGACATCGAGATCGAACTGATCCTCAACGATCGCCTGGTCGATCTCGTCGAGGAAGGCATCGACGTCGCCCTCCGCGTCAGCAGCACGTTGCCGCCTTCCGCCATCGCACGGAAGGTGGCGCAGTCGGAGCGCGTGCTGGTCGCGTCGCCCGCCTATCTCGCGGATCACCGCGCGATCCGCCGCCCAGCGGACATCCTCGCGCACAATTACCTGCGCTTCGCATGGGCAAGTGAGAACATCGAACTCACCGGTCCATCGGGGCGGACCGAAACGTTGCGCGCCACGGGGCGCTACCGCATCAACAACTCGCTGGGCATCCGCGAAAGCCTGTTGATGGGCAGTGGCATCGCGCTGACTCCAGCGTGGCTGGTCCAAGACCTGATCGACGACCGAAAGCTGGTTCGGGTGCTGCCGCGCTGGGCGGGGCCCACCCAGGACGCCTACCTGCTCTACCCCTCGCGCCGATACCAGCCGCTGCGGGTGCAGGAGTTCCTGCGCTTCCTGAGCGAGCGCATGGTGAAGATTCCTGGGTTCCTCCCGGCAGGCTCTGTGTAGGCGACACTCGTCAGTTCGACGAAGCCCCTGTGGGAGCCGGCTATGCCGGCGATCCCGCGGCAGCGGGCATGCTTGCCGCAAGCACCCATCGCCGCTGAGCGGCTCCCACACCCAAAAAAGAAGGGCGCCGAAGCGCCCTTCCTTCCTCGCCCCGAGCGATCGCAATCAGATCGCGTAGTACATCTGGAACTCGAGCGGGTGGGTGCTTGCGCGGTAGCGCGTCACTTCCTGCATCTTCAGCGCGATGTAGCCGTCGATGAAGTCGTCGGTGAACACGCCGCCCGCCTTGAGGAACTCGCGATCCTTGTCGAGCGCGGCCAGCGCCTCGTCGAGGCTGGCGCACACCTGCGGGATGTTCTTCTCTTCTTCCGGCGGCAGGTCGTAGAGGTCCTTGTCGGCCGGCGCGCCCGGGTCGATCTTGTTCAGGATGCCGTCGAGGCCGGCCATCATCAGCACGGTGAAGGTGAGGTAGCCCGACTGCATCGGGTCCGGGAAGCGGATTTCGATGCGGCGGCCCTTCGGGCTCGACACGTACGGGATACGGCAGGAAGCCGAACGGTTGCGCGCGGAGTAAGCCAGCATCACCGGCGCCTCGAACCCCGGCACCAGGCGCTTATAGCTGTTGGTGGTGGAGTTGGCGAACGCGTTGATGGCCTTGGCGTGCTTGAAGATGCCGCCGATGTACCACAGCGCCGTCTGCGAGAGGCCGCCGTACAGGTCACCGGCGAACAGGTTCTCGCCGTTCTTCGACAGCGACTGGTGCACGTGCATGCCCGAGCCGTTGTCGCCGACGATCGGCTTCGGCATGAAGGTAACGGTCTTGCCGGCCTGGTGGGCGACGTTCTTGATGACGTACTTCATCGTCATCAGCTCATCGGCCTTCTTCACCAGGGTGTTGAAGCGGGTGCCGATCTCGCACTGGCCCGCATTGGCCACTTCGTGGTGGTGCACTTCCACCACCTGGCCCAGCGATTCCAGCACCTTGCACATGTCGGCGCGCAGGTCGCCCAGGCTGTCCACCGGGCTGACCGGGAAATAGCCGCCCTTCACGCCCGGACGGTGACCGGTGTTGGTGCCGTCGTACTTGTAACGCGACGACCAGGCTGCCTCTTCCGAGCCGATTTCATAGAACACGCGGCCCATGTCGTTCTGCCAGCGGACCGAGTCGAAGATGAAGAACTCGGGTTCCGGGCCGAAGAAGGCGGTGTCGGCAATGCCCGTGGACTTGAGGTAGGCCTCGGCGCGCTTGGCGATCGAGCGCGGGTCGCGGCCGTAGGCCTGCATGGTGCTCGGCTCGAGCACGTCGCAGTGCAGGATCAGCTGCTTGTGCGCGCTGAACGGATCGAGGTGCGCGGTTTCCGGGTCCGGCATGAGGACCATGTCGGATTCGTTGATGCCCTTCCAACCCGCGATCGACGAACCGTCGAACATCTTGCCGTCTTCGAAGGTGCCCTCGTCGATGGCGTGAGCGGGGAACGTGACGTGGTGGTGCTTGCCGAGGATGTCGGCGAAGCGCAGGTCGACGAACTCGATTTCCTCGTCCTGGATCAGGTTCAGCACTTTGGAAGCGGCGGACATACAAACCTCGGGTGGGTATGGGGCGGGTACGGTTGACCGGGGCATCATAGACCGGCGGGGAAACGCCTGCGTGCTTGCACCAAAACGGTGCTTTTGTAGGAGCGGGCCTGCCCGCGACAGCCTTTCGCCGGGCATCCAGGCTCACGCGCCAGCTCCGGGCTGGCCGCGAAAAGCTGTCGCGGGCATGGCCCGCTCCTACAGGGCCATGCCGCTCATCGGCGCGAGGTTCGGATCGGCGCGGGCGTAACAGGGATTACGCTGGCAGGATCGGCCCAGGTGTCTCCGTGGAATCCGATCATGCGCCTCACGCCTGCCCTGCTCGCTGCCGCCCTCACCGCCTCGCCCTTTCTTGCGAACGCCGCGCAGCGCACCTACGCCAACCCCATCGACATCGATTACCGCTACAACTTCGAGCAGATGAACCAGGGCGTCTCCTACCGCACGGGCGCCGATCCGGCCGTGGTGCGCTTCGGCGATGCCTATTACATGTTCCAGACGCTCGCTGACGGGTACTGGATGTCGAAGGACCTGCTGCACTGGGACTTCGTGAAAGCCGACCACTGGCCGTTCAACGGGCTGGTGGCGCCGGCGACGCTGGTCGCGGACGGGAAGCTGTTCCTCATGCAGTCCGCCTTCGCGCCCCGGCCCCTGATGTACACCACGGACCCGGCCAGCGGTCACTGGCAGTTCTGGACGCGTCTGCTGCCTCCGGTACCGGGCGCGATGCAGTACGACGAGGCCGGTACCGTGGCGAACGCCGACGCGTTGCCGCCGGGGCCATGGGATCCCGGGCTGTTCCAGGACAAGGACGGCAAGGTCTACCTGTACTGGGGTTCCTCGTACAAATATCCGCTCTATGGCGCGGAACTCGACCTGAAGCTTTCATCCACCGAGGGCGAAGGCAAGCGGGTGTCGTTCGCGACGAAGCCACGCGCCTTCCTGCACCTCGATCCCGCGAACCATGGCTGGGAGCGCTTCGGACCCGATCACACGATGGGCGACAAACCCTCCTATATCGAGGGGTCGTGGATGAACGAGCACGGCGGCCGCTACTACTTCCAGTACGGCGGGCCGGGCACCGAATACAACGTGTACGCCACGGGTGTCTATGTCGGAAAGACACCGCTCGGTCCGTTCGAATACGCGCCTTACAACCCTGTCGGGTACAAGCCCGGCGGGTTCGTCACGGGAGCCGGTCATGGTTCTACCTTCGAGGACAGGTACGGCAACGCCTGGAACACGGGCACCGCGTGGCTGGGTGTGAACTGGACGTTCGAGCGGCGCATCGACATGTTTCCCGCCGGCTGGCACGACGACGGCCAGATGTGGGTGGATACGCGCTTCGGCGATTTCCCGCAACGCATGCCTGACCACAAGCTTCGCGAGGGCGAGGACACGTTCACCGGATGGATGCTGCTTTCGTACCGCAAGACGGTGGTGGCGTCTTCGTCGTTGCCCGGCCATCCGGCGTCGACGCTGACCGACGAAGATCCGCGTTCCTTCTGGGTCGCGAAGGCGAACGAAGCCGGCCAGACGCTCACGCTGGATCTCGGCGGGACGCCCACCGTGCGTGCCGTGCAGATCAATTACGCCGACTTCGAGTCCGACCGTTACGGCGATGCACCCGACATCGTCACGCAGTTCGTCCTGCAGGGTTCGCCGGACGGCGAGCACTGGGTCACGCTGGCCGATCTTTCGAAAGAAACGCGCGACCGTCCCAATGCCTATATCGAGCTGGAGCAGCCGCGGAAGCTGCGCTTCATCCGCTATGTTCACAAACACGTCGGCGCGAAGCATCTTGCGATTTCCGATCTGCGTGTGTTCGGCAATGCCGAAGGTAAGCCGCCGGTGATGCCGCAAGGCGTCGTGGCGAAGCGCGGCAGCGACGAGCGCGAAGCGACCATCGCGTGGAAGCCGGTGCCCGGCGCGGTCGGTTACAACGTGCGCTGGGGCCTGTCTGCCGACCGCCTGCACTCTACCTACCAGCGGTTTGCGGACCAGCCCACTTCGTTTACCCTGCGTAGCCTCAACAGGGGCGTTCGTTACGTCGTGGCCGTGGAAGCCTTCGACGAGCGAGGTGTCTCACCGTTGTCACAGGTCGTACAGATCGTTCCGTAACGATGGGCGACCCTCCCCGACTCCCCATCGAATCCTGCCCATGACGAACAAGCACGACGACGACACCCTCGACTCCGGCCGCCGGCGCCTGCTGGGCGGCATGGCCACCACCGGCGCGCTGCTGGCCCTGGGCGGCCTGCCGGACGCGAACGCGAAGGCCAAGGGAACGAGTCCGGCGGCGCCGGGCGGCAAGGAACTGGACGCGCTGCTCGAGAAGCATATCCAGCACGTGGTCGTGATCTACGCGGAGAACCGCAGCTTCAACAACCTGTTTGGCGAGTTCCCCGGCCTGCAGCAGCCGCTGAGCGCGGTGCCGAAGGAGCGCTACCTGCAGCGCGATCGCGACGGCAAACTGCTCGACACGCTCCCCCCGATCTGGGGCGGCATGGTCCCGCACGAGCAGGTGGTGGACCACAAGACCTACAAGATCGTCGAGAAGGACATTGCCGGCCTGCCGAATGCGCCGTGGGCGCTGCATACCGGCGACGGCAGCACGCCGCTGCCGCATGGCGTGGTCACGCGGGACCTCGTCCACGCGTTCTACAACAACCAGCTGCAGATCAACGGCGGCAGGAACGACGGCTTCGTGGCCTGGGGCGACAACGGCGCCCTTACCATGGGCTACTACGCCAGCTCGCCGGTGCACCTGCGCCTGTGGCGTCTCGCCGAGCAGTTCACGCTGTGCGACAACTTCTTCATGGGCGCCTTCGGCGGTTCGTTCCTCAACCACCAGTACCTCGTGGCCGCGCAGCCACCTTTCTACCCGAACGCAGACAAGAGTCCGGCGCAGTTCAACATCGCAGTGACCGAAAGCGGCGAACCCACCGACCATCGCCTCAAGATGGCCGAGGATTCGCCGAAGAGCGCGATGGAAGGCAAGCCGAAGTTCGCCCACCACAGCACGCTGACGCCGGATTTCTGGGCGGTCAACACCATCGGCCCGCCCTATTCGCCGGGCTTCAACGTCGATCGTACGAACCCGCTGCTTACCGACGCGACCAGCGCGAACACGCTGCCGCCGCAGACGCACAAGCATATCGGCGACATGCTTTCGGCGAAGGGCGTGGACTGGGCCTGGTACGGCGGTGGCTTCCAGGCCGCGCTCGACGGCAAGGGTGACGGCAGCGACGGCAGCTTCCCGCAGACGCCGAACTTCCAGCCGCACCACCAGCCGCTGAACTATTTCGTGTCGTTGGCTCCTGGAACGGAGGCACGCAAGCGCCATCTCAGGGATGGCGGCGTCGGCGAAACGCCGTCCACCAATCACTTCCTTGCCGATGCCGCCGCGGGCAAGCTGCCGCCGGTCGCCTTCTACAAGCCGCAAGGGGACCTCAACATGCACGCCGGTTATTCCGACGTGGAAGCAGGCGACCGGCACATAGCGAACCTCGTGCATGCGCTGCGCAAGAGCCCGCAGTGGAAGGACATGCTGGTGATCGTCACCTTCGACGAGAACGGCGGCTGGTGGGATCACGTGGCGCCGCCGAAGGGCGACCGCTGGGGTCCCGGCACGCGCGTCCCGGCGCTGGTGATCTCGCCGTACGCGAAGAAGGGCCACGTGGAGCACACCGTCTACGACACCGGCTCCATCGCACGCTTCCTTACCCGGCGCTTCCGGCTCGAGAAATTGCCGGGCCTCAAGATGCGCGAGGATGCGATGGTGGCGGCCGGCGGGCCGGCACCGGGCGACCTGACGGAAACGCTGGATTTTGCGAGCAAGGCCTGATCCCTCTTCAGGCTCCTGCCGCTAAGCTATGGCGTCGTCCCCCACAGGAATCCCCGCCACGTGAACGACCTGCTCAGCGCCATCCTCCTCGGCATCGTGGAGGGGATCACCGAGTTCCTGCCGATCTCCAGCACGGGCCACCTGCTCATCGCCGAACGCTGGCTGGGCGCACGATCGGACCTGTTCAACATCGCCATCCAGGCGGGCGCGATCCTCGCCGTCACCTTCATCTACTGGCGTACGCTGTGGAGCCTGGCTGTGAACTGGCGGCGTCCGGAGACGCGCGATTACGTGCTGAAACTGCTGGTCGCATTCCTGATCACGGCGGCGCTCGGCCTCGTGGTGTCGAAGCTCGGCTTCAAGCTCCCGGAAACGGTGGCGCCGATCGCCTGGGCGCTGGTGATCGGCGGCGTGTGGATGATGCTCGCCGAGAAGTTCGCGGCGAACCGGCCTGACCATGCGGCGATCTCCTGGAAGGTCGCCATCCTCGTCGGTCTCGCGCAAATCGTCGCCGGTGTGTTCCCTGGCACGTCGCGCTCGGCCGCGACGATCTTCATCGCCATGCTCGCCGGCACCAATAACCGCGCGGCCGCGACCGAGTTCGCCTTCCTCGTCGGCATACCCACGATGTACGCGGCCTCGGGTTACGAACTGCTCAAGACGGTGCGCGCCGGCGGCGCCGCGGGCGAGGACTGGACCGGCCTTGGCGTGGCCTTCGCCGTCTCCACCATCGTGGCCTTCGTGGCGGTGAAGTGGCTGCTCGGCTACATCCGCTCGCATCGTTTCACGCCCTTCGCGATCTACCGGATCGTGCTCGGCATCGCCTTGCTGCTGTTCCTCCCTGCCGGCGGCTGACTCCGTGCCCGGCGCCACCCGCTACCGCCTGCTCGACCTCACGATCGATCTCGCGCGCCAGCGGGTGGAGCGCGACGGAACACTGCTCGACGTCACCGGGCTCAGTTTCAGGCTGCTCGCGTGCCTGGTCGAACGCGGCGACCGGGTCGTCGGCTTCGACGAGCTGATGACCGAGGTATGGGCGCCTGCCGTGGTGAACGAGGAAACGGTTACGCAGCGTGTGCGCCTCTTGCGCCAGTCGCTCGGCGACGACGCGCGGCAGCCGCGTTATGTGCGCACCGTCCGCAGCCGCGGTTACCAGCTGGGCGCGCCGCTGGAGGTGGTCGGCGACGATACGCCCCGACGCCGCACGCTCTGGCCCGCCGTCGCCGCGGTCGGTGTGCTCGCCGCCACGGCCCTGGGCGTCGGCTTCCTCGCCCGGGAGCAGAAGGCGCCGATGACGGCGCAGCACGAGACCCTGGAGCGCGCACGCTGGTACGGCGCCATGGGACAGCGCGAGAACAACGAGCGCGCCCTCGCCCTTTACGACCGCGCATTGCGCGAAGCGCCGGACGACGTCGACGCCCTGGCCGGCGCGAGCCGCGCGCGCGCCGCGCGCAGCTGCCTCTATAACGCCGGACCCGACGAGGCACGCGACGCCGTGAAGCTGGCGACGCGTGCCGTGTCGTTGCGCGCGGACAGTGCGACGGCCTGGGCCGCCCTCGGCTATGCTCGCGACTGCCTCGGCGACATTCCCGGCGCGCTCGCGGGCTACGAACGCGCCGTGAGGCTCGATCCCGCGGACGACGCCACGCGCTCGTCGGCCGCATACCTCTACCAGGAACAAGGCCGCCTGGCCGACGCGCTGCACGCGAACATGGATATGCGCGGCGATCCTTCGAAGGTGCGCTTCCGCGAAGTGCAGGTCGCGCGCGAATACGAACTGCTGGGCTTCACCGCCGCGGCCGAAGCACGCTACCGCCATGTGTTCGAGCTTTCGCCGGACAACGTATTTGCCAACATCGGCTGGCCCGCCTTCCTGTTTGCGCAGAAGCGTTTCGACGAAGCGGGCGCGGCATTGGCCGAAGCCCGCAGACGCGGCACAGCGCGCGCGGAACTGGCGCAACTGGAGGGCGAGCTGGCGTTGCGCCACGGCGACCGTGTCGCCGCGGCGAAGGCGTTCGCGGAAGCGAAGGCCCTGCGCCCCTCGGCTACGCTGCCGACGACGCTCGCCGCGCTGTACGGCGATGTGCCCGTTGACCAGGCGTGGCTACGCGAGCGCATTGCTGCGACGCGCGCCGCGGTCCAGGGCGATCCATGGCCGGGCAGCCGGCTCGAACTGGCCCTGCTCCTCGAGGCCGGGCAGGATCGCCGCGGCGCGCTGGAGGCGCTGTCCGAGGCGGTGGACAAGGGCTGGCGCGACGCGGGTTACCTGCGTGCGTCCCCGCTGTTCGCGCCGATGACGAGCGACCCCGGTTTCCAGGCGGTGACCGAGGCGATCGAACGGCGCGTGGCCGCGGAACGCGAGCGGGTGCTGGAGGCGGCGTGGTGCCCCCAAGACCTAGCGCCCCCCCGCTGATGTAGGAGCGCGCCTCGCGCGCGACATCTTTTGAGGCCAGACCCATAAGCTGGCGCGCCAACTCAGATTGGGGCAAAAGGCTGTCGCGCGCAGGGCGCGCTCCTACAATGGAAGAGCCTTGAGAATGATGTCGCGGAAGATCGCCTGCGACTGCGGGTGGGCGTAGCCCTGGTTGTAGGCCTGGCTGGTGATCACCGCGACGAGGCCGCGCTCGGGCAGTACGAACACGTAATTGCCGCCGTTACCACTCATCGCCCACACCTTCGTCTCCACGCCGTGGATGGGAAAGCGGAACTGCCACCACAGGTATCCATAGTCCGCGTCGTCGCGGGCCTGGGCATGCGGTGTCAGCATCGCCTGCACCCATGCCGTCGGAAGCACCGCCTTGCCTTTCCAACGCCCGCCATCGGCGACCATCTGCCCGATCTTCGCCAGGTCGCGCGAGCGGTAACGCGTGCCGCCACCGCCCATGCCGATGCCCTCGCTCGACACGTTCCACTTCGACTCGCCGATACCCAGCGGCACTTCGAGCACCTCGCGCGCGAAGGCGGCGAGCGGCTGCTTCGTGGCCCGCTCCACCACCGCGCCGGCGACGAAGCTGCCGGCGGTGCAGTAGGCAAAGGTCCGGCCATAGGGCGAATCCTGCGGCCGGCTGACCCAGGGCGCGTAACCGCGGATCGGCAGGTTCAACGCGAAATCCAGCCAGCGCTCGGTCACGTACATGCGTTCCTCGTTGCCGGAGGAGAACGGGTTATCGTCGTCGCATTCCCAGATCGAGCTCATCGTGAGCAGGTCTTCGAGGGTGATCGTAGCCCGCCGTGGATCGGGGCGCTCGATGCGGGTATCGGGAAAGAAGGCATACACCGGCGCCTTCACGTCAGGGATGGCCCCGCGCTGGATCGCGGCGCCCACCAGGATCGCCGTGAGGCTCTTGCTGGCCGAGCGCACGTCGTTGAGCAGCCCGGGTGAGCCGTCGTTGAAGTAGTGCTCGTAGACCAGCCGGCCATGGTCGGCGACGAGCACGCTGGTGATCTTCTTGTAGCTGCCGTCGGCAACCTTGTCCTCGAGGGTCCCCAAGGTCGAGGTGTTCCAGCCGAGCCTGGCGGCATCGGTGACGGGCCAGCCGTCGTCGGCCTGGACGGGTGGACGGTACGTTCCCGCGAGGATGGTGGAGGAAAGTACCAGGGTGGCGATCACGGCCAGGGTTCGGCGCATGGCTCAGGCTCCGTTGAGAGAGACCCGAGTGAGCCGCAAGAGCGCCTGAAGCGCCTGAAATACGAGTGAAGTTTTATGAAGGCGCCGGCTTAGCCGCGTGCGGAGCGCACCCAGAGCGCTCCGCGCTGTGTAGGAGCGCGCCTTGCGCGCGACAGCTTTTCGCGAAGAGCAACAGACCCTGTTGCTCACAGCCTCGAAGGCTGTCGCGCGCAAGGCGCGCTCCTACAAGGGCGGCGGCAAGGGGCGCGCCGAGGCTCATGCCACCGCTGCTTCTTCCTCGTGGCGCAGCTTGTGCTGGCGCGCCAGCTCCAGCTGCTGTTGCTGCACCAGTTTGCACTTCGGCTCGCTGGTGCGCTGGAACAGCTCGCTGGTCCATTCGATGAAGGCCTGGACGCGGGCGGACAGGTGGCGCTTCTGCGGGTACACGATCCACAGGTTCGAGCCGGTGGAGATCGTGTCGGTCATGATGATTTCGAGCAGGCCCTTCTCCAGCGCGCTGCTCGCGAGGCAATGCGGCGCCTGGATGATGCCGAGGCCGGCGATGGCGGCCTGGATTACCGATTCGCCGTCGTTGATCAGCATGTGCGCGTCGACGTCCACCGACACGCGGCCACTCGGCGAATCGAACTGCCACTGGTACGGCTTGCCCGTGCTCGGGTGCACGAAGTTCACCGAGCGGTGGTTCTTCAGATCCTCGATCGAGGTGGGCGTACCGTGCCTGGCCAGGTACGACGGCGCGGCGCAGAGCACGTTGCTGAAATGGCCGATCTTGCGGGCGATCAGGCTGGAATCCGCCAGTTCCCCCATGCGGATGGCGCAGTCGAAACCTTCCTCGTTGAGGTCGAACGGGAAGTCGCACATCGTCAGTTCGAGTCGGATATCGGGGTATTTGCGCTCGAATTCCGCCAGGTTGGGAATGATGGCGGCACGGCCGACGGCCGAGGATGCGGCCACGCGCAGCTTCCCGGCCGGCTTGGTCCTGGCATAGCCCAGGGCCTCCGTGGCTTCGGTCAGGTCGGCAAGGATCTCCTTGCAACGCGCATAGAACGCGGAGCCATCGTCGGTCAACCGTAGCGAACGTGTCGAACGGAAAAACAGCCTCGCACCGAGGCTTTCCTCGAGGCGGGAGATGGCGCGGCTGACCCCCGAGGGGGTCATCTGCAGGTGCTGCGCGGCCGAGGAAAAGCTCTTGGCTTCCACCACGCGGACAAAAACGCTGATAGCGGAAAAGTCTTCCATCGCGAACTCCGGGATGCTCATTCGTGACTGGGCGTCACAGGCGCGGTGATTGTAGACCCATTTTTCGCTTGCGAAGCAAGACCTAGATTTCGCCACCTGCGGTGGACCGGCTTCTGACTGACTTGACCTCAACCATGGTTGAGGCAGCAGGCTGCCGGGCTGCCAACCCCCTTTCTCATCCCCTACGAAGCTCCAGGACCTCCCATGAAGAAGAAAATCCTGTTCGGTTCGTCTGCCCTTGCGGTGGCCATCGCTTCGGCGTTCTGGCTGAGCGCCGGCAGCTCGGCCAGCCATGCCAGCGAACCCGCGGCGGCGCCGCCGGCACCGGAGGTCACCGTGGCCCAGGTCCTGCTGCGCCCGGTGTCCGATGCGAACGCCTTCACCGGCCGCATCCAGGCAGTGGACACCATCCAGATCAAGCCGCGGGTCAGCGGCTATATCGATTCGATCCATTTCCGCGAAGGCGCCACGGTGAAGAAGGGCGACCTGCTCTTCACCATCGACCCGCGTCCTTACCGCGCCGAGGTCGACCGCCTCGCGGCCAACCTCGCCCAGGCCAGGGCCGAGGCGAAGAACGCCGAGGCCAACGCGGCCCGCGGCAACAAGCTGGTGGAACAGCACGCCGTGTCGCGCGAAGAAGCAGACCGTCTGGATACCGCCGCCGCCAGCGCCAAGGCGCAGGTCGCCTCGGTTCAGGCCGCCCTCGACGCCGCGCAGCTCAATCTCTCGTTCACCCAGGTGCGCGCGCCGGTCGATGGCAAGGTCAGCAACGCGCAGATCACCGCGGGCAACCTCGTCACGCCCAACGATACGCTCACCAGCGTCGTCAGCGTCGACCCGATGTACGTCTACTTCGACGTGGACGAGCAGACCTTCCTGAAGCTCGACCGCCTGCGTCGCCAGAGCGGTCGCGCCCCGGCCGTGGAAATGGGCCTGGCCGACGAAGAGGGCTATCCGCACGCCGGCAAGATCGACTTCGTCGACAACCAGGTGCGCTCCGGCGCCGGCACGATCCGCCTGCGCGCGGTGTTCCCGAATGCCGACGGCGCTTACACCGCCGGCCTGTTCGCGCGCGTGGAACTGCGCAGCGGCGATACCCAGCCGCGTGCGCTGATCGACGACAAGGCCGTGGGCACCGACCTCGGCAACAAGTTCGTCTACGTGCTCGGCAAGGACAAGAAGGTCGAATACCGCCGCGTCTCCACCGGCGCACTGGTGGACGGCCTGCGCGTCGTCGATTCCGGCCTCGGCGCGGACGACGTGGTCGTGGTGAACGGCCTGCAGCGCGTGCGTCCGGGCGTCGAAGTGAATGCGAAGCGCGTCACCATGGCGTCGCTTGTACCGGAAGGCGCGCGCAACGTCGCCTCGCGTCCGGCCGGCGTCGACAGCGTGGCGCAGAACCAGGACTGATCCACCCATGAAAATCGCCCAATTCTTCGTCGACCGCCCCATCCTCGCGGGCGTGCTGTCGGTGCTGTTCCTGATCGCGGGCGGTATCGCCGTGTTCAAGCTGCCGATCAGCGAATACCCGGAGGTCGTCCCGCCCACCGTGGTGGTGAAGGCATCCTATCCCGGCGCCAACCCCAAGGTGATCGCCGAAACCGTCGCCACGCCGCTCGAAGAGCAGATCAACGGCGTGGAAGGCATGCTCTATACCTCCTCGCAGGCCACCAGCGACGGCGCGATGACCCTGACGGTCACCTTCGCCCTCGGCACCGACCTCGACAACGCGCAGGTGCAGGTGCAGAACCGCGTGTCGCAGGCGCTGCCGCGCCTGCCCGAGGAAGTGCAGCGCCTCGGTGTCACGACGAACAAGAGTTCGCCCGACCTCACCATGGTCGTGCACCTCACCTCGCCCGATCACCGCTACGACATGCTTTACCTGTCGAACTACGCCCGCACGCGCATCAAGGACCAGCTCGCCCGTCTCGACGGCGTGGGCGACGTCCAGCTGTTCGGCGCCGGCGAGTACAGCATGCGCATCTGGATGAACCCGGAGAAGCTGGCAATCCGCAACCTGACCACAGGCGACGTGATCAAGGCCATCCGCGAGCAGAACATCGAGGTGGCGGCCGGCTCGCTCAACGCGCCCCCAGGCCCGAGCACCGCCGCGTTCCAGGTGAACATCAACACCCGCGGCCGTCTGGTCACCGAGGACGACTTCCTCAACATCATCGTGCGCAGCGATCCCTCGGGCTCCGTCACCCACCTGCGCGACGTGGCCCGGGTGGAACTGGGCTCCAACAACTACGCCCTGCGCAGCCTGCTGAACAACCGCGAGGCCGTGGCGATTCCCATCTTCCAGCGCCCGGGCTCGAACGCGATCGCTATTTCCGATGAAGTGCGCAAGGAGATGGCCGAGCTGAAGAAAGATTTCCCGCAGGGCGTGGACTATTCGATCGTCTACGACCCGACGGTGTTCGTGCGCGGCTCCATCGACGCCGTGGTGCATACGCTGTTCGAGGCGATCGTGCTCGTCGTGCTGGTGGTGATCCTGTTCCTTCAGACCTGGCGCGCGTCGATCATCCCGCTGGTGGCGGTGCCGGTTTCGCTGATCGGCACCTTCGCGGTGATGTACCTCGCCGGGTTCTCGCTCAATGCGCTGTCGCTGTTCGGCCTCGTGCTTGCGATCGGTATCGTCGTCGACGACGCCATCGTGGTCGTCGAGAACGTGGAGCGACACATCGAGCACGGGCTCGACCCGAAGATGGCCACGCGCCAGGCCATGACCGAGGTGACAGGTCCGATCGTGGCGACCGCGCTCGTGCTCTGCGCGGTGTTCGTGCCGGCCGCCTTCATCAGCGGCCTTACCGGGCAGTTCTACCGCCAGTTCGCGCTCACCATCGCCATCTCCACGGTGATCTCGGCGTTCAACTCGCTGACCCTGAGCCCGGCACTCTCCGCGATCCTGCTGAAGGGCCGCGACGAGCCGAAGGACAAGCTCACGGTGTGGATGGATCGCAGCCTCGGCTGGCTGTTCCGTCCGTTCAACCGCACGTTCGAGCGCGGTGCGCACGGCTACGTGGGTGGCGTGAAGAAGATCCTGCGCTTCTCGGGCATCGTGCTGGTGCTCTACGCAGGCCTCGTGGGTCTGGCCTTCCTCGGCTTCTCGAAGGTCCCGACCGGCTTCGTGCCCTCGCAGGACAAGCAGTACCTCGTCTCGTTCGCCCAGCTGCCGGATGCGGCGTCGCTGGACCGTACCGAGAGCGTGATCCGCCGCATGGGCGACATCGCCCTCGCCCAGCCGGGCGTGGAAAGCGCCGTGCAGTTCCCGGGCCTGTCGATCAACGGCTTCACCAACAGCACCAACGCCGGCATCGTCTTCGTGACGCTGAAGCCGTTCGAGGAGCGCCGCAGCGCCGACGTTTCCGCGGATGCGATCGCCGCGGCGCTGAACGCGAAGTTCGCTTCCATCCAGGACGCGTACATCGCGATCTTCCCGCCACCGCCGGTGAACGGCCTCGGCACGATCGGTGGCTTCCGCATGCAGATCGAAGACCGCAGCGGCCTGGGCTTCGAAGAGCTGTACAAGCAGACCCAGGGCATCATCGGGGCCAGCCAGAAGACACCGGAACTGGCGCACCTGTTCACCAGCTACCAGGTGAGCGTGCCGCAGTTCGACGCCGACGTGGATCGCGAGAAGGCAAAGTCGGAAGGCATCGACCTGGGCGACGTGTTCCAGACGATGCAGGCCTACCTCGGCTCGCTCTACGTCAACGACTTCAACCGCTTCGGCCGCACCTACCAGGTGAACGTGTCGGCGGAGCCGTCGTTCCGCCACGAGCCGTCCGATATCGTGGGCCTGAAAACCCGCAACGCTGCCGGCGACCTGGTGCCTCTCGGCTCGTTCCTCACCGTCCGCCAGACCAACGGCCCGGACCGCGTGCAGCATTACAACGGCTATCCGACCGCCGAGATCAACGGTGGTCCGGCGCCGGGTTACAGCACGGGCCAGGCGCAGGAAGCGATGGAAGCGCTGGTGAAGGCCAACCTGCCGAACGGTATGAGCTTCGAGTGGACCGAGCTGACCTACCAGCAGATCCTCGCCGGCAATACCGCCGTGCTGGTGTTCCCGCTGTCGGTGTTGCTGGTGTTCCTCGTGCTGGCCTCCCTGTACGAGAGCCTGAGCCTGCCGCTGGCGGTGATCCTGATCGTGCCGATGGTGCTGCTGTCCGCGATCTTCGGTGTGTTCGTCACCGGCGGCGACAACAACATCTTTACCCAGATCGGCCTGATCGTGCTGGTGGGCCTCGCCTGCAAGAACGCCATCCTGATCGTGGAGTTCGCCCGTGAGGCGGAGATCGAGGGCATGAACCGCGTGGACGCCGTGCTCGAAGCCGCGCGTCTGCGACTGCGCCCGATCCTGATGACCTCGTTCGCCTTCATCATGGGCGTGGTGCCGCTGGTGACCTCGCACGGCGCGGGCGCGGAGATGCGCCATGCCATGGGCGTGGCCGTGTTCTCCGGCATGCTCGGCGTGACCTTCTTCGGCCTCATCTTCACCCCGCTGTTCTACGTGCTGATCCGCGCCTGGAACGAGCGTTCGGAGGCGCGCCGCCAGGCCCGCCGCGAGCGCCGCCTCCTCGCCCATGCGGCACGGGAGTCCTGATCATGAAGACCATGTTCCGTAACACCGCCTTGTTCGCGGCCCTCGTCCTCGCCGGTTGCGCGAGCGTGGGCCCCGACTACCACGCGCCCAAACAGGAACCGGTGACGCTGCAAGGCGTCGACGCCGCCCATCAGGACAGCGCCGGGTTCCAGGCGCAGTGGTGGAAGCAGTTCGGCGACCCGACGCTCGATTCGCTGATCGTCCGGGCGGCGAAGAACGCGCCCGACCTGAAGATCGCGATGGCCCGCCTGGCCCAGGCGCGCGCCGCGCTCGGCACGGCGAAGTCGCAGCAGATCCCGGACATCGAAACCGGCGTGTCGTACCAGCGCAGCCGCCAGCAGCAGCCGGGCTTCAGCGAGCAGCGGCAGACGGTCACCGCCTACCAGGCCGGCTTCGATGCGTCGTGGGAAATCGACCTGTTCGGCGGCATCCGCCGCTCGGTCGAGGCCGCGCGCGCCGATGCGGGCGCGGGCGAAGCGTCGCTGCAGGACGCGCAGGTCACGTTGTTCGCCGAAGTGGCGCGCAACTACTTCGACCTGCGCGGCACGCAGTTGCGCATCGATGTGGCGAAGCGTGACATCGCCAACCAGCAGGATTCGCTGAAGGTGATCGCCGCGCGCGTCGACGTGGGCACGGGCGCCGAGCAGGACCTCGCCAGCGCGAAGGCCCGCCTCGCCGCCGTGGAGGCGCAACTGCCCGTGCTCGAGACCCAGGCGAGCGCCGACCAGTTCCGCCTTGCGGTATTGCTCGGCGTACGCCCGGGCGAACTGGACATCGACCTGTCGCCTGCTTCGTTCAAGCCGATCGACGCCACGCTCGCCATCGGCGGTGCGGACGAGGTCCTGCAACGCCGTCCGGACATCCGCGTGGCGGAGCGCGAGCTCGCCGCGGCCAATGCCAGGATCGGTGTCGCGAAGGCCGACTACTTCCCGCACATCTCGCTGGGCGGCTTCATCGGCTTTCTTGCCGGCCGGAGCAACGATTTCGGCGGCGCGGATTCGCGTGCGTGGTCGATCGCGCCGAGCATTTCCTGGTCGGGCCTCAACGTGCAGCGCGTCCGCTCCGGCGTGAAGGGCGCGGAAGCGCGGGCCGACGAGGCGCGGGCGAATTACGACCGCACGGTGCTGACCGCGCTCGAGGACGTCGACAACTCGCTGGTCGCCTTCAATCGCCAGCGTGAGCGGGTGGAGAAGCTCGTGGTACAGGCGAGCGAAAGCCGCCGTGCCGCCGAGCTCGCCAAGCTGCGTTACGACGCGGGCCGCACCGACTATCTCGAATTGCTCGACGCCGAACGCACCCAGCTCGCGGCCGAAGACCAGCTTGCGGAAGCCGAGGCGGGCATCAACCTGCGCGCCGTGCAGTTGTACAAGGCGCTGGGCGGCGGCTGGCAGGCCTGCGGCGACGACGCGTGCAGCGAGGTTGCGAACGTGCCATGAGCACTGGCAACGTCCATCGCCTGCCGGTGCAGGCCAAGCGCAGCAAGGCCCTTGCGGTGGAACCGCCGCTCAACCAGCGCGTCGCGCTGGTGAGCGGCGCGAACCGGGGCATCGGCCTCGAGGTGTCCAAGCAGCTCGCTTCGATCGGCGTCACGGTGTTCATGGGCATGCGCGAACCGGGCAAGGGCGAGAAGGCGGCCCGGGCCATCCGCGAACTGGGCGGCGACGCCCACGCGATCCGCCTGAACGTGACGAAGCAGGGCGATATCGACAAGGCCATCGCCCATATCGGCGATCACTTCGGCCGCCTCGACATCCTCGTGAACAACGCCGGCGGCTACTACGATCCCGAAGGGCGCCCTTCGGCGCCTGACCTGGAAACCATCCGCGGCGCGCTGGACGTGAACCTCATCGGTGCGTGGTGCCTCACCGCCGCCGCGCTGCCGCTGATGAAGCGGCACGGTTACGGACGCGTGGTGAACGTGTCCAGCGAATGCGCGGTGCGCGCGATGTGCGGCGAGAACAGCCCCGCCTATCGGGTCTCGAAGGCGGCGCTGAATGCGTATACGCAGGTGCTTGCGCGCGAGCTGGTGGGTAGCGGCATCCTCGTCAACGCCGTCTGCCCCGGCTGGACCGCCACCGCCCTGGGTGGAAGCGGCGGCCGACCGGCGGCAGAGAGCGCGGAAGGCATCGTCTGGGCTGCGCTGCTTTCCGAGCGCGAGTCGTCGTCAGGCGAATTCTTCCGCGACCGGACGAAGATCGCCTGGTAAAGCGGACGCCGTCGTGCCTGCGCAGGCAGGCACCCAGCGTCTTGCTCTTTCGCACGCTCCGGGAAGTCACTGGGTCCCGGCCTGCGCAGGGACGACGGGCTCTAGCGCGAAACGATATGCGCGAACCACTGCCACCCGCGAAGCTTCGCGGTGATCAGCTTCACGCAGGTCAGCATCGGCACGGCGAGCAGCGCGCCGGGGATGCCCCACAGCCAGCCCCAGATCAGCAGCCACAGCAGGATTGCCACGGGGCTCAGGCTGGAGCGGCGGCCCTGCAGCATCGGCGTGATCATGTTCCCTTCGATGGCGGTGATGCCGGCGAAGGTGGCCGCGGGCAACAGGGCCGGGCCGAGTTCCTGGAAATGCAGCACGCCGACGATGGCCAGTATCGTCGTGGTGGTGATGGCGCCCACATAGGGAATGAAGTTCGCGACCGTCGCGACGGTGCCCCACAACAGCGGGTCCGGCACGCCGTACAGGTAGAGCATGCCGGCGGTGACCAGGCCCAGCGTGACGTTGATGCCGGCGGTCAGCAGGAGATAACTCGAGACTTCCTCCTGGATGCTGCGGACGATGCTGACGGTATGCCGCTTGTACGAGAAGGTGGGCGATATTTCGACGGCTCGCCGCAGGATCTCGTCGCCGTAAACGAGGAAAAAGAACACGAGCAGTGCGACGGTCAGGATGCTGGCTAGCACCTTCGGTGCGCCGGCGACGACGTCCCACGCCGTGAAGGCGAATGTATTGGGACTTTGCGGCGCCGCGCGCGCAACGGTGCCGCCGACCAGCGTCTGGGTGGCCCGGCTGGCCGCCTCGATCTGCTGGGTCATCGGCTTGATCTTCGGCGCGAACGCGCGCATCGCCGTCGGCGCTTCGTGGAACCAGTTCAGCGCCGGCGTGGACAGGGTGGCGACGGCCGATACCAGGCCCGTGCCCAGCAGGATCATCACCGTCACGGCGGCGAGCCAGCGCGGGATTTTCATCCGCGACGCGGCCGCGACGATCGGATTGAGTGCCAGGCCGATGAAGCCGGCGAGCACCAACGGGACCAGGATCGATTTGCCGATCGCCACGGTGTAGAGCAGCGCCAGCAGGATCATGCCGGTCAACGAGATACGGATGGCGCGGAGGTGCCGGTTGATGCGCCGCGTGCTCCGGCTGCTTCCCGGCTTGCGCCGCGAGCGGATGCCGATCGTGGACACGGCGACGCCCGGTGCCACGGTGGAGGGCACCGGCGTGGGCAGCGGGCTCGGAAAGTCGCTCACGGCACCTCGTCGGCGGCGTCGACGGCGTCGCTGGCAAACTCGCCCAGGAAGCTGCCGGCTGCAACGGATACGCCGCGCGCGATGATGTCGGCTAGCCCGCCGGCCACGATACCGCTGACGCCGGGGACGGCGAGCGGATTGAGCTTGACGTTGCTGAGGAGGAATCCGGAGCCGGCGGCGATGCCGAGCACGGTAAGCGGATGCTCGTATCCACGGGCTATCAGCGCCGCGGCGGGCCGGACCGTCTCTTCGCGGGCAGCGGCGACCCGCGCACGGGCGGCTGTGACCTTGGCCATGCTATTGAAAATGCCCATCCGCTTACTCCCCCGCCTTTTCGCCTTCCGTCTTACCTTGCCGCCCCGCTTCCCGCGCCAGCGCCGCAAATTCGGCACGCGTCCCGGGCAGCGTAAGCCAGTGCATGCCGCGGCGGAAGGCGAGAATGGCGCCCACGAGCAACACCAGTTGCAGCCCCGCCAGCGCCGTGAGAGCCCAAGCCCAGGATCCGAACCACTGCGCCAGACCCCAGCCGGCCAGCGCCAGCAGGGTGAAGCCCAGGGCCACGGCGAACGTGATCGCGGCGAGGCCCATGAAGAGCATCATGACGATGCCGCTCCGGGCCAGGCCGACCTCGGCGGAAAGCAACTTCAGCTGGGCGGCGAAGAGTTCCTTCAATCCGGCCCCGAGCCGCCGGACGTCGTCCAGCCACGATGGCTTTACCGCCGCTCCGGCACCCGCCGCGCCTTCCGGCGCCGGTTCGTCAGCGTCCAGCCGCCCCGAGGGACTGTCGTCCAGCATAGCCAAGCCCCCAGGGATCCCGGATCAGTTGCGCAGGATACGGCCGGCGAGCCAGCCCGCGGCAAGCGCCAGGGCTATGGACTGCACGGGCTTCTCGCGGACGTATTCGCGGGCGGTGTCCAGCCAGTCGTTGGTCTTGTCGACCGCTTCGCCATAGGCTTCCTTGCCGCGCATCTTTACTTCCTCGGCCTTCTCGGCAGCGCGGGTGGCACCGTGGGCGGCCTTGTCGGTCGCGGTGTGCAGGGTCGTTTCGACCTTGTCCGCGGCGCGGTCGACGGCATCCTTCGTGCGGCCCACGGCCTCGGAGGTGGCCTGCTTCACTCGCTCGGCGCGCTCATCGATGCGCTCGGCGGCCGAAACGGTGTTCGCGGCGGCGGTCGCGGCGTTGGCGACATGGTCGGCGGGCTTGTTCATGGACTTCTCTCCGGTACGGGGCCTGACACGTTAAGTCAAAAAGGGTGACGCCGGGGTAACGAGGCCGCTAAACGCTGCGGCCCCGGAAGAACGAGATGATCGCCAGGATAAGGAAGACCACGAACAGGATCTTCGCGATGCCGGCGGCCGTGCCCGCGATGCCGCCGAAGCCGAACACGGCCGCGATGATCGCGATGACGAGGAAGACGAGGGCGTAGTGCAGCATGGTGGGTTCTCCGTGGGATGGCGCGGCACCATTTAGTCCCGCGCCCCGCGCATGCGGCGTGAAGCCCACCGCCTCCGCTCAATACACGTTCAGCCTGCGGCGTTCACCTGTTCGTCACTCCCTCGCCTTGGGATTCAACGAATAGGTACCCGTGATCGTCGCTTGGTCCACGACCTTGCCTTCCATCGCGTCGCGCAACTCGGCAAGGGAGAAGCCCTCGGCCAGGTCGAGCTGATCCACATTCAGCGCGTACACGTGGAAGTGGTAATGGTGGATGCGCGTATCGTTCCAGGGCGGGCAGGGGCCGTCGTACCCGTGATAGTGGCCTTCCATTTTATGGTCGCCCTTGAACCAGCCCGTGTAATCGTTCAGACCCTGGACGGCGTTCCCGGGTCCTTGCAGGTTCTTCTTGCCGCGCGGCACGATGCCTTCGCCGCAGGTGCCCTCGCCCAGTTCGCGGCACTCCACCGGTATGTTGGCCATCAGCCAGTGGACGAATTCGACGCGCGGCAGGTCATACCGTACTTCGCGCCCTTCGACGTTCACATCGTCCGGCTTCGACGGCACGTCGGTGTCGATGACAGCGATAACGAAGGATTTCGCCGTCGCGGGGACCTCGGTCCAGGCCAAGTGCGGCGTCATGTTGTCGGCCGGCTTCATGTGCGTGCCGTCGTCCGCCCGCTGCATGAACGCATACTTCGCCGGGATCGGCTTGCCTTGCTCGATGCTGTCGCTCTTGAGACGCATGGGTTTCTCCTTCCTATTTCTTGTAGGTCACGCGATAGATGGCGCCGTTGTCGTCGTCGCTCACCAGCAGGCTTCCGTCGGGCAGCGGCTGCACGTCCGCCGGGCGGCCGGAGACCTTCTCGCCGTCGAGGAAACCTTCGACGAGGGGCTCGTAGCTGGCGACCTTGTTGCCGTTCAGTCGCACGGTCATCACGCGGTAACCCGATTTCGCCGAGCGGTTCCACGAACCGTGCTCGGCAACGATCACGGCACCGTGCCAGGCGGCAGGGAATTGCTTGCCGTTATAGAAGCGCATGCCCAGCGCGGCGACGTGAGGGCCCAATTTCAGCACGGGCGGCGTATAGTCCTTGCAGTTTTTACCTTTTCCGAATTCAGGGTCGAGCGTGTCACCCTGGTGGCAGTACGGATAGCCGAAGTGTTCGCCGGTCTTCGTGACATGGTTGAGCTCGTCGTTCGGCATGTCGTCGCCGAGCATGTCGCGACCGTTATCGGTGAACCACAGCGTCTTGTCGGTCGGGCGCCAGTCGAAGCCCACGCTGTTGCGGATGCCCTTCGCGACGGTTTCCACGCCGCTGCCGTCCGGGTTCATGCGCAGCATCTGCGCGAAGCCTTCATCGCCGCGGTCGCAGATGTTGCACGGCGCGCCCACGGGCACGTAGAGCTTGCCGTCCGGCCCGAAGGCGATGAACTTCCAGCCGTGCGCCGTCTCGGTGTGCAGCTTGTCGGTGACCAGTTCC
Organism: Luteibacter sp. SVR4-7G; assembly: GCF_056755555.1. NCBI lineage: Bacteria > Pseudomonadati > Pseudomonadota > Gammaproteobacteria > Lysobacterales > Rhodanobacteraceae > Luteibacter > Luteibacter sp. SVR4-7G. The sequence continues at coordinate 65,702 of NZ_JBPGXO010000016.1, forward strand.
GGTTTTGGTGGCGCGTCGAGATGGTTCTCGATGTCGCGCAGCACGTAGATCCTGCTTACGGCCGAGACGTACAGATCGCCGCCGTGCATCGCCACGCCGACCGGCAGCTGCAACCCGGTGGCGATCGTGCGTACCTTTTCCACGGAACCGTCGGCCGCATAACTCACCGCGTAAACCTTGCCGGCATCGTTCGTGCCGACGAAAACCGTGTTCTTCGCACCCAGCGCCATTTCGCGCGCGTTCGGTACCTGTTCGGTCCAGACCGCAATATGAAATCCGGGAGGAACCTTGAGCGACGCCATGTCTGGCGTGGCGGCAAGCGCAGGGGCAGCGAGGAGAGCCAGGGCGAGAACGGAAGCGCTACGCATGAACGGACTCCTTGGGCGGGGCCGGCGTGGATTCAGCGGGTAATGGCGTCGAAACGTGCAGCGATGTAGTCGTCGGTGAAGCTGGTCATGGCGTAGTCGCGAATGAAGCCACAATGGCCACCGTAGGTCGCGATATCGAGCTCGACGTTCGGCGGCACGCGCAGCTGGTCGAAGGCTGCGACAGGAATCACGGGATCGTCGCGCGAGGTAAGGATGGTGGCCGGGATGTGCAGGTCCATCATCCGGTCGCCGGCGATGGAATAGCCGTCGAGGTAGGCCTCCAGCGAGTCGAAATCCGTATGGCGCAGCACCAGCGAGCGGGTGAGGTCGCGCATGTTCTGGCGCAGTTCGTCCAGTTCGAAGTAGGTCTGCTGCGGGAAGGCCTGCTGCTTCCGGCGCAGCGAGCGACGCCACTTGCGCATGAAATACGCCTGGTAGATCCACGGTGCCTCGCTCTCGAGCGAAAACAGGCCTTCGCTGGGGTCGACGATCGGGCACACCGCCAGCACGTAATCCAGCGGCACGCCCAGTGACGGCGCCAGCATGCCGGCACGCAGCGCGAAGTTTCCGCCGAGCGAGAAACCGGCCACGCCGATGACCTTCGCCGGGAACATGCGCGCGATCTCGCCCATCGCCGTCACGACCTCGTCGATGCGGCAGGAATGGAACAGCGCCTCGTTCAGGCCGTGGCTGTCGCCATGGTCGCGAAAATTCAGCCGGAAGATGTCCCAGCCATCCTCAAGCAGGCGGCTACCGGTCTGCAGCACGTACGTGGAGTCGACGCTGCCTTCCCAGCCGTGGAAGAGGATGGCGAGGCCACGCGATGCCTTGCCGGTACGTTGCGCGGTGAAGCGGCCGCTCAGGCGATCGCCATGGCCGACGTCGACCAGGACTTCCTGCGCACCCTCCTGCACGCGATGCGCGCGCCGGGGCAGCAGCCGGCGGCGGATGCCGCTGGAAGAGAGCATGGTCTGGATATGGCCGCTGCGCAGCGGCCACGGCGGCTGGAAGTCGGAACCTTTCGGCAGGTTCATGCCGGCGTGTCGAGATCCAGGGCCAGCGCGATGCGTTCGCGCGAGGCGTCCGCCATGCGGCGGCGGCCTTCCGGCGACACCGGCACGGGCTCGAGGAAGTGCACTTCCACGTCGAGCGGCGGCTCGCCCAGCAGGCGCACGAAATTGGCCATGAAGCTTTCGCCTTCGCGGAAACCTGCGTCGACGACGCGGCGGCCGTTGCGGGCGAAGCGCAGGGCCACCGGCTGCACCGGCACCCCGGCGTCGAGCGCGGCCTGGAAGATGCGCGCATGGAATACGCGGAGCACGCCGTTGTGACCGGTGCCGCCTTCGGGGAACACCGCGACGGAACGGCCTTCGCGCAGGCGCTCGACCATGGCGGCCATGACCGAGGACAGCGAATGGTTGTTGCCGCGGCGATGGAAGATCGTGCCGCCGCGCGAGGCCATCCAGCCCACCAGGGGCCAGCGGGCGATCTCCGCCTTGGCTACGAAGCAGGCAGCGCGCTGTGAATGGAGCAGCTCGATGTCCAGCCACGACGTGTGGTTGGCCACGAAGAGCACGGGATCGGGCAGCGGCCGGCCGAAACGGCGGCTGCGGAAGCCGAACACCCGGAGCAGCATGGTCGACCACATGCGGATGGTGCGATGGGCGAGCGGTTCGCGGCCATCCTTCATGACGCCGCCTGCCCAGCTCAACACCACGGCGCAGATCACGATGCCGAACAGCACGTGGAGCAGCAACAGCGGCACCCGCCACAGGTAGCGCAGCGGACGCAGGCGGTCGCGGGGGGTCAGATTGGCGGTGGCGGCTTCCATCGAGCGGACAAGATTAACGAGGGGCGCTCCCTGCCGCTAGGGGCAATGCCGTCGACGCCTTGACTGTTCGTAGGACAAAGCTGGTATTTACATCGGCCACGCCGGCGGCATTGAGCAGGCGATCGAGCAGGAACCGCGAGAAACCGTCCAGGTCGGCCACATACACCTGGAGCAGGTAATCCATGTCCCCGGTAAGGGCGTAGCAGGAAACCACCTCTTCCCACCCGGCCACCCGTTCGGTGAACGAATCGATGGCTTCCGACTCGTGGCGGGACAGCTGCACACGCACGAACGCCTGGAGTCCCAGGCCCAGCGAGCGCGGATCGAGCCGGGCGCCATACCCGGCGATGACCCCCTCCGCCTCCAGCCTTTGCACGCGTCTCAGGCAGGCGGAGGGCGAGAGGTTCACTTCCACGGCGAGTTCCGCGTTGCTTATGCGGCCGTTCGCCTGGAGGGCGGCGAGGATGCGCAGGTCGGTACGATCGAGATTGGCTTGCACGGTTCTTTCGCCTTTCGGGGCTGTGGCGAAGGATTATTGCGCCATCGACCCCTCCGAGCGCAACGTCGCAAGCCTATTGCGCGCCCTCCTCGCTAAGCTGTTGCTCGAGATAGCATCCCAGCCCAAGGAGGCCCGCCATGGATACCCCCCGCCGCGTCGAACACCAGCAGACCGACCGCGGATACGTGCCCGTCTATGCGACCGGCACGGTGGAGCAGCCGTGGGCGAGCTACTCGAAGACCGACCACGAGGTCTGGGACACCTTGTACCGCCGGCAGCGCGAGTTGCTGCCCGCGTACGCCTGCCAGGAATTCCTCGACGGCGTCGAGCGCTTCGGCCTCGGCGACGGCGGCATTCCGCGCTTCGCCGACCTGAACAAAGTGCTCGGCGCAGCAACCGGCTGGGAACTGGTGGCGGTCGAGGGCCTCCTGCCCGACGAGGTCTTTTTCGACCACCTGGCCAACCGGCGCTTCCCGGTGAGCTGGTGGATCCGCAAGCCGGACCAGTTGGACTACCTCTCCGAGCCGGATCTGTTCCACGACCTCTTCGGTCATGTGCCCCTCCTGCTCAATCCCGTGTTCGCCGACTACATGCAGGCGTACGGCAAGGGCGGCATGAAGGCGCATGCCATCGGGCCCGAGGCGCTGATGAACCTCACCCGCCTCTACTGGTACACGGTGGAGTTCGGCCTGATCCGCACGGACCAGGGCCTGCGGATCTATGGCGCAGGCATCGTCAGTTCCAAGGGCGAATCCATCTACTCCATCGACTCCCCGGCGCCGAACCGTATCGGTTTCGACCTGGAGCGGGTGATGAACACGAAGTACCGGATCGATACCTACCAGCAGACCTATTTCGTCATCGACGACTTCGAGCAGTTGTTCGAGGCGACCCGTCCGGACTTCACCCCCATCTACGCGAAGCTGGCCCAAGGCACGCCGGTGGCCGCCGCGGAGGTGCTGCCGACCGACAAGGTCTACCAGCGCGGCACCCGCGAGGGCTTCGCTTCGGGCGGAGACAACTGAAACCCAACGGCTGCCTAACGGATAGTTCCGTTAGGATGGACCCACTTCCGTAGAACAGGGTGGATTCATCGTGGTCGTCTTCGATATTCCGTTCGAGTCCGTCGGTCCTGGCCTCTGGCTGCTGCAGAAGAACGCATGCGAGATCGGCGAGTTCTGCTCGCGCGACGATGCGCTGGAGTGCGCGCTGAACGAAGCGCTGCGGATTGAGGCGGCCGGCGCGGCCTCCGACATCGTGCTGAACATCCAGGGCAACGACGGGGTGTGGCGGGCCTTCGACACCTCGATCAAGCCCTACGCCCGCCTGTAGGAGCGCGCCTGCGCGCGACATCTTTTGAGGCCTTGAGTCACAGGGCCTACTGCTCTTCGCGAAAAACTGTCGCGCGCAAGGCGCGCTCCTACAAGCGCGGGGGGCGGCCCCCAAGCGATGGGCAAAATAAAACCCCGGCAGCCAGGGGAGGAGCTGCCGGGGTTCTCGTCGGGTCCAGGCTATCAGGGGAAATAGCGGGACCCGGGACAATCGACTCAGTATCTGCGTCGATTGCCAACAGGTCGCCTCTCGGCGATCGAATACTTAGATAAGGGCAGAGCCGTGAAGTTCCCGTCTCACTGCACCGCAGCATTTGGTTCCCGTTTAACTTCGGCGGCCGTGGCGTGGTCTGCCAGCCACGGGCGCACCTGCGCCACCCATAGGGCGTAGCCCGACGAGTTCATGTGCAAGCCGTCGTCGAGGAAGATGCTGCGCTTCGGCTGACCCTGCGCGTCGAGCATGGCCGGCGCCACGTCGAGGAAAGCCACCCCCTTCTGCCCCATCGACCAGTCACGGATCAGCTTGTTCGCTCGCTCGATGTTGGGCAGGAGCGCGAGCCGCGCGATGCTCGGCTTGATGGAAATGAAGGCGATGGGCAGGTCCGGCTGCTCCTGGCGCGCCTTGGCCACGAACGCGGCGAAATCGTCGCGCACCTGCTCGGGCGTATCGCCGTTCTGCAGGTCGTTGTCGCCGGCGTAGATCACGATCGCCACAGGGTGGTACGGCGTCACGATGCGATCCGCGAACGCGGTGCTGTCGTCCAGGTCCGAGCCGCCGAAGCCGCGATTGATCACCCGGTGCTCGGGGAAGTCCTGCGCCAGCGTCGTCCACATGCGGATCGACGAGCTGCCGATGAAGAGCACGGCATTCGCCGGCGGCGGCGATGCCTTGTCCGCGGCTTCGAAGGCCTGGATGTCGTGTTCCCACTGGCTGTGGTCGGGGCCCTTGGCATGCGCGCCGAAGGCAAGAACGAGGAGGGTGAGAAGGAGCGTGAGCTTTTTCATCCGCTCCACCGTAACCCCTTACGTACGTTGGGGTAAACCCTGCCGCTCGACAGGGGTTACCTTCAGTACGGCTTCGATCCGGGCGCCATTCCAACGGTAGATGAAGTGTTCCGCCTGGATGCAGGGCGCCACCACGTCCGGGTAGAACGCAGCCACGCATTCGCCCCCGGCATGCCGGGCGCTGTCGTAGACGATGCCGTTGGAACCCTCGTCGCGGAGCGTCCGGGCCAGCTTCACGCTGGCCACATAGGAATCCGGATCGTGCTCCGCCGCCCAGCCGCCGCGGATGTCGTGGAAACGCCCCGCGATCGCGGTCTTGTAGCAGCGCACCTGCACATCGGTGGGCGGCTCGTGGGTGGCGGCGAGGAACGCCTCCCGGTGGAACACCGTTTCCTCGATGGCGGTGGGCACGCTGTGCGCCGCGTAGAACACGCCCCAGTGGCCGTCGCTGAAGCGGCTGCCCTCTGGCGAGATGTGGGTGAATGCGGCCATGATCGGCGAGGTGCCCTGCCCCGATACGCGGCGCTCGGGCGGCACCAGGCGCAGCACGCCCATTTCCTCGCGCAGGCGCGGGTTGGTCAGCGATTCGATCGCCATGACCGCGTCGATGTCCTTCGGATCCGCGATGCGGTCAAACAGGCCCACGGGCGGGAACCGGCTCGACACGATCCGGTAGGCCTGGCTCCAGCGGATGCGACGGAGCGGCGGAGCGGCGCTCATCCGTTCCAGCCACGCTGGGCGTCCAGGTACTGGCGGACGACGTAGAGGTCGGCGACGTTGCCCGAAAGCATCCGTTCAAGCGCCGAGCGCCCGCCGAACAGGGGCGCGTCGTTCGGCTTGCGCACCCAGGCATCGGCCTGGACAGGGTCGGGGAAAAGGATCTGGAGGTCCTTCCAGATGCCCAGCAGGTAGCTGATCCTCTCGATCACGTCGCGCGAGGGCGTGCCGTCCTGCTGTTTCTTCCACTTGAAGTAGGTGGATTCCGGCGGCTCGCCGAGCAGCGTCCGTTGCTCGGCGCTACGGAGCTTCCAGCGCTCCGCAAGGGCGAAGAAGGCGCGGAGCGCCGGGCCGCCGGCGTCGGCGAGGTGGATCGGTTCGGCATGGATGGCGTGGGGCATCGTGGCTTCACCTGTGGAGTTGTGACGCAGTCTACTCCATAGATAGAGAAAATCCAGTACCGCGTCGGCGTCCCGCTGTAGGAGCGCGCCTTGCGCGCGACAGCTTTTGAGGCCGAGAGCAACAGGGCCTGTAGCTCTTCGCGAAAAGCTCAGCGCGCGCAGGGCGCGCTCCTACATTCCCCTTATTTGCGGGAGGCGATCCAGGCGTCGACGTGCCGCTCCAGCACCGGCAGCGGCACGGAGCCGAGCGCCAGCACCGTGTCGTGAAAGGCGCGCAGGTCGAACTTCTCGCCCAGCTGCTGCTCTGCCCGCTCACGCAGCTCGCGGATCTTCAGGTAACCCAATTCATACGACAGCGCCTGGCCCGGCCAGCTGATGTAGCGGTCCACCTCGTTGGCGATCTCGCGGTCGCTCAGCGCGGTGTTCTGGGTGAGGTAGTCGATCGCCTGCTGGCGGGTCCAGCCGAGGTGGTGGATGCCGGTGTCGACTACCAGGCGGCATGCGCGCCACATCTGGTAGGTGAGATAGCCGAAGCGCTCGTACGGCGTGTGATAGATGCCCATCTCGTTGCCGAGGTATTCCGAGTACAGCGCCCAGCCCTCGCCATAGGCGGAGATGTAGCCGTCGCGCCGGAACTCGGGCAGGCCCTGCTGCTCGGCCGAAAGCGCCAGCTGCAGCGCATGGCCGGGCATCGACTCGTGCAAGGTGAGCGCGGGCATGTTGAACAGCGGGCGCGACGGCAGGTCGTAGGTGTTGACCAGGTAGACGTCCGCGCCGCCCCGGCCCGACGTGTAATACGGCGCGATGTCCGCGGGAACCGGCTCGATGGCGAAGCGCTGACGCGGCAGCAGGCCGAAGTACTTGCCCAACTGCGCATCCACCTGCTTGGCCACCCAGGCCGTGCGCATGAGCAGTTCGTCGGGCGTCTTGGCATAGAACTGGGGATCCTTGCGCAGGAAGGCGAGGAAGGCGGGGAAGTCGCCCTTGAAGCCCGTCTCCTTCATCGTCTCCAGCATGGCCGCGTGGATGCGCTCAACTTCGCGCAGGCCGATGGCGTGGATCTCGTCGGGTGAGAGGTCGAGCGTGGTGTATTCGCGGATCTGCTGGCGGTAATAGGCCTTGCCGTCGGGCAGCGCTTCGGCGGCGAGCGTGGTGCGCGCCTTGGGCAGGTATTCGTTGCGGAAGAAGGTAAGCAGGCGGCCGTAGGCGGGAATCACGCCGTTGGCGATGGCCTCGCGGGCTTCCGTCTGCAAGCCCGCGGCATCCGCCGCCGGCATGCTTTTCGGCATGACCTTGAACGGCTTGTAGAGGGCGCTGTCTTCCGGGTTCTTCAGGTCGGCGACCGCGGCGATGGAGACGTCGCGGCCATCGAGCACCGCGCGCGGCACGGTGAAACCGCGTGCCAGGCCCAGGCGCATGTTCGCGATCTCCTGGTCCATGTACGCGGGAATCTGGTGCAGGCGGTCCACGTAGTGGCTGTAGTCCTCGCGCGTGCGCAGGTCGTCGCCGTGCAGGACATAACCAATGTCCGACCAGAAGGCGGAGTCGCTGTTGAACGGCATCTGCCATTGCTCGAAACGCTGCGCGGCGGCGAGGTTGGCGATCTGCGCGCGGTACACCTCGTAATCGACCTTCACCTTGCCGCTCAGCGACTTCCGGTCGATGCGGTCCAACTGGGCCAGCACGTCGTTCCAGTAAGCGAGGCGCCGGGCCTGGTTGGCCGCGTCCACCGTATCGAGCCGGCCGTCGCCGGGCTGCGCTTCACCCGAGGTCAGGATCCCCGCCTGGCCGTTCCGCCACGCCCATTCCTTCGTGTAGATGGCCCGGAACGTATCGTCGGGCGTGGTGGCGGCCTGGGCGGCGCCGGCGAACAGACCGGCGAGGGCAATGGCTCGGATCCAGGGGGACATGCGGGCTCCGTTGATGGGGACGAAACCCCGATCATCGCACCCCGATGCAGATTCACCTACCTGTGTAGGAGCGCGCCTGCGCGCGACATCTTTTGGGGCCTTGAGCTACAGGCCCTGCTGCTTCTCGCGAAAAGATGTCGCGCGCAGGCGCGCTCCTACAGGCCGGCGTAATGGCCGCGCATCGTGTCGAGGTACGCCTCGAGGTTGCGGCCCGGGATGTCCGGGAAGGTTTCGCCGGCGTCGCGGCAATCGGCGATGCGGTCGGGGCGGAAGTTGCGGAAGGCCTGACGATGGCGGCACCAGGTGCCGAGGGTCCAGGCGCCACCCCAGAACGACAGGCACAAGGGCTCCACTTCGCGCGTGCTGCTTCGACCCTCGGCATCCTTGTAGTCGAGGCACAGCACGCGGCGCGCGAGCACGGCTTCGTGCAGGCGGTCTAGCATCAGGGCGATGTGGTTCTGGAACGGATCGCGCCAGATCGGCGCGAAGATCCGCGATTGCGCCGCCTTCTCCTGCAGATCGGGCGGCAGCACGGCTTCGATCTTGATCAGCGCGGCCTGCGCCTCGCGCGCCAGCCGTTCTCCCGCGAAAGCGCGGACGAACCGCGTGCCGGCCACCAGGGCCTCGAGTTCGTCGGCGGAGAACATCAGCGGCGGGATGTCGGAGCCCTTGCGCAGGAGGTATCCCACGCCGGCCTCGCCTTCGATGGGAACGCCGGAAAGCTGCAGGTCCGCCACGTCGCGATAGACCGTGCGCAGCGAGACCTGGAGGGTATCCGCCAGCTGGCGCGCGGGCAGCGCGGTACGCCGCCCGCGCAGGGCGTTGATGATGAGGAACAGGCGGTCGGCGCGGCGCATTCGTGAATCATCGCCTCCCGCGCGCCGCGCGGGAAGCGATGAAGGTCACGGGTGCGCATTGCCGGCGGCTCAGGCAGCGGCCAGGGTCTGGGCGCGCGCCAGGGCTTCGTCCTGGATAGCGGCGCGGACGATCGCCGGACGCACCATCAGCCTTGCCACATAGGCCTCGAAGATGTCGCGACGCGGGACGATCCCGAACTTCATCGTCCAGTCCAGCGCGTTCGCCCAGAGGATGTCCGCCGCGGTGAACCGCTCGCCGAGCAGCCAGGGGCCGGGAGAGAGCTGCGTCTCGATCAGGTCCATCACCGTATCGAAGTCGCCGTAGGGGCAGGTCGTCGGCGGACCCGGCTCGTGCTTCATGAAACGGTCCATCACCGCGGGCTCGAAGCAGGAACCATAGAAGGCGAGCCAGCGCAGGTAAGGACCGCGCAGCGGGCTGTCGATCGCGGGCGCGAGGCCGGCGTCCGGATACAGGTCGGCGAGGTAGGTGAAGATGGCCGGCCGCTCCGTGACCAGGCCACCGAGGTGCTCGATAGCCGGCACCTTGCCCATCGGATTGACCTTCATGTAGCCCGGCTGGCGCTGCTCGCCCTTGCTGAGGTCCATGACGTGCATGTCGTACTGCGCGCCCAGCTCCTCCAGCAGCATCAGCGTGCTGCCCGAGCGGCTGTTCGGCGCGTGGTGGAACTTGATCCGGTGCGGCGTGTTCATGCGAGGGTCCTTGTCGTCGATGGGTGGAAGACTGGCTTGCGGGTTCGCGACTTGCGCCCGCCGGGACGGCGCGCCGTATCGGGCGCAAAGCGGAACTGGCCGTCCATCAGCCGGCCCCGGCGGCCCAGTGGCGCGTACAGGCCGGCGAGCTGCTCAAGGAAACTGTTCATGCGGATGACCTCCCGTTGCTCGAGGGGGAAGTCTGCGCGGGGGCTGCTGACACCGTACTGTCAGCAGTCCCACTGGCGCCGTCCGCCGTCCACCCGGACAATGTCTGCTTTCGCGCCAGAGTCCCGCCCGATGACGAAACCGATTTCCCTGATCCAGTTCCTGATCGAAGAGAAGCGCGCCGGGCATATCAACGCCCAGCTCAGCCTGCTGATCGAGGTCGTGGCCCGTGCCTGCAAGCGCATCTCCGTGGCCACCGGCAAAGGTGCGCTAGGCGGGGTGCTCGGCAACGCCGGCTCGGAAAACGTGCAGGGCGAGGCACAGAAGAAGCTGGACGTGATCTCCAACGAGATCCTCCTCGAAGCCAATGCCTGGGGCGGCCACCTCGCCGCCTGCGCCTCGGAAGAGATGGACGATCCGCAGCCCATTCCCGACGCGTACCCCAAGGGCAACCATCTGCTGCTGTTCGATCCGCTCGACGGCTCCTCGAACATCGACGTGAACGTCTCGGTGGGCACCATCTTCTCGGTGCTGCGCTGCCCGGATGGAGTCACCGAACCGAAGGTGGCCGACTTCCTCCAGCCCGGCACGGAACAGGTGGCCGCGGGTTACGTGGTCTATGGGCCGAGCACCCTGCTGGTGCTCACCTTCGGCCACGGGGTGCACGAGTTCACCCTGGACCGCGAACACGGCAGCTTCGTGCTCACCCGCCGCGACATCACGATACCCGCCGAGACCAGCGAGTTCGCCATCAACATGTCGAACCAGCGGCACTGGGAGGCGCCGATGCAGCGCTATATCGATGAGCTGCTGGCCGGCAGCACCGGGCCGCGCGGCCGCGACTTCAACATGCGCTGGGTCGCATCGATGGTGGCCGACGTGCATCGCATCATCACCCGCGGCGGCGTCTTCATCTATCCGCTCGACGCCAAGATCACCGCCAAGGGCGGTACGGGCAAGCTGCGCCTCATGTACGAAGCCAACCCCATGGCCTTCATCGTGGAACAGGCCGGCGGCGCCGCCACCACGGGCCGCACCCGGCTCATGGACCTGCAGCCCACCGCCCTGCACCAGCGCGTGCCGGTGTTCCTCGGTTCGAAGAACGAAATCGAGGTCGTCACCCGCTACCACCTCGAAGCCGACGACACCCGCGGCTGACTCCGTCGCCGGGCGGCACCGCGCCGCCCGGTTTCCGTCATGAACCCGCCATGCCTTCGCCGTGCGGCGACCCGATGATGCCGCAGCGTTCCTCCGGTCCTCTCTCCATGTCCCTTCGCCGCCATCGCTCCTGGTTACCGTTGCTCTGCACGGTACTGCTCGCCGGTTGCCTGGGCGGCAAGCCGGCGCAACGTCCCGACACCGCCCTTCCCGTGCTGGCGGCCAAGCCGCGCATCGGCCTCGCGCTGGGCGGTGGCGCGGCGAAGGGCTTCGCACATATCGGCGTGATCAAGATGCTGGAAGCCAGCGGCATCCATCCGGACGCGATCTCCGGTACCAGCGCGGGCAGCGTCGTCGGCGCCCTGTATGCCAGCGGCATGGACGCGTTCAAGCTGCAGGAAACGGCGTTCTCGCTGGACGAGGGGAAGATCCGAGACGTGCGTTTCTTCTCCGGCGGCATGGTGCAGGGAAAGAAGCTGCAGGACTATGTCAACGAACTGGTGAACCAGGTGCCGATCGAGAAGCTGCATACGCCCTTTGCCGCCGTCGCCACCGAACTGGAGGACGGCGAGCGCGCCGTCTTCATCCGCGGCAACACCGGACAGGCCGTGCGTGCCTCCAGCAGCATTCCCGGCGTGTTCGAACCGGTGGAGATCGGTGGCAAGCACTTCGTCGACGGCGGCGTGGTGAGTCCCGTACCGGTGGATGCCGCGCGCCAGCTCGGTGCGGATATCGTCATCGCCGTGGACATCTCGGCGCGGCCCGAAGGCAACAACCCCGATAGCATGGTCGGCATCGTGGGCCAGTCGATCACGATCATGGGCCGCAAGCTCGCCGAGCAGGAGCTCGCGCGCGCCGACATCGTCATCCGGCCCAAGGTGGGCCAGATAGGCCCCACCGATTTCGACCAGAAGAACGTCGCCATCCTCGAAGGCGAGCGCGCGGCACTTGCCGCGATTCCTGCCATCAGGGCAAAGATCGCCGAGAAAACCGCCGCGATGGGCAGGCCTCCCGCAGCGAAGTAATCAGCCCGCCTCGACCAGTTCCAACGCGGCCTGGCGGCCGAGCGAGAGGATCTCGTCCGACAGGGCCTCGTCGGCCACCGCACGTGCCAGCGACATCGAGCCCACCAGCGACGCGAACACCGCCATTGCCAGCGCGCGGCGGCGCTTGCCGCGTACCGAGGCGGGAAGCGTGGACGCGATCAACTCGACCATCTCGCTATACCCATCGGTGAACGCCGTCTTCGTCTCCACCGGGCGGCGCGCCATCTCCGCGGAAAGTGCCGCGGCGACGCAGCCGGTTTCCGGCTGGTCGCGGTGCTCCGCGGACAGGTAGCCGTTGATCAGCGCGCGATAGCTTTCCGCCCGCGATGCCGTCACCTTCGCGGTGAGGCGCTTGATGGCGCACTCCGCACCCGCGATGACGCTCTCGCGTACCAGGTCTTCCTTGGAACCGAAGTGGTTGTAGAAACCGCCCTGGGTGAGTCCCACCTCACCCATCAGGCTCACCACGCCGACGCCATCGATGCCGTCCGCGCGAAAACGCTGCGACGCGGCTTCGACGATCTTCTGCCGCGTCTGTTCTTTATGGCCTTTCTCGTACCGCATGCTGCCTCACTCCCACAGGAATGTCCTGCCCCGACACCGATTGTAGCGAATCCTTGCGCATTGAAATGTCGTGTGTCACGGGCCGTTAGGCATGCATCGATTAGCTGCCAAGGCTGCTTTCTACGTGCCGCGCCACCTCGGCGATCTATGCATTTATGCATGGACCTTATGCAATTCGGCGTCTTTTCATGCGGTTCCCCGTGACCCATTGTTCCTTCACCGGCGAATCGTTCGCCAGACTGGAGTCAAGCCATGCGCGCGCTACGCCTCGACCGGGCAGGCACCCCCCTGCGGACAGTGGAACTTCCAATCCCCCAGGCTGGGCCTGGGGAGGTGCTTGTTCGTGTCGTCGCTGCCGGCCTCAATCCGCTGGACGCAAAGATTCGCGCCGGCAAGGCCGCCCATGCCAGGCACGATGCGCCGGCCATCCTCGGCATCGATCTGGCCGGCATTGTGGAAGCGTCAGGCGATGGCGTGACTTCGTTAGCCGTGGGCGATGCGGTGTACGGCATGACGGGCGGCGTAGGCGGCATCTCCGGGGCGCTTGCCGAATTCGCGGCCGTGGACGCCTGCCTGCTCGCACGTGCGCCTTCCCGGCTGCCGCTGGCGGACAGCGCCGCCATCCCGCTCGGCTTCATCACGGCGTGGGAAGGGTTGGTCGATCACGCCGCGTTGCGCGAAGGGCAGAGCCTCCTGGTCCATGGTGGTGCCGGCGGAGTAGGCAGCATGGCGGTGCAACTGGGCGTGGCACGAGGTGCACGTGTCGTCGCGACGGGTAGCGCCGGACAGGAACGCATCATCACGGCGATGGGTGCCGCGTTCGCCGATTACCGCAAGACATCGGTCGAGACGCTCGTGGAGACGCATACGGGCGGTGCCGGCTTCGACGTGGTTTACGACACGCTCGGCGGTGCCACTCTGGACGCCTCGTTCAAGGCGGCGCGACGCCACTGCGGGCACGTCGTAAGCAGTCTCGGCTGGGGTACGCACTCGCTGGCGCCGCTATCGTTTCGCGCGGCGACCTACTCCGGTGTATTCACCTTGCTGCCGCTGCTGACCGGCGAAGGCCGCGAACATCACGGGGACATCATGGCGGAGGCCACCCGGTTGGCCGATGCGGGCAGCCTGCGGCCGGTGCTGTCGTCGCAGCGGTTCACCCTTGCCGACGGCGACAGCGCCCTCGATCTCGTCGAAAGCGGCCGCGCCGGCGGCAAGGTGATCGTTACCGTGGCGTAGCTCAGCGCAGTGGATGCGCTTCCACGCCCTCGTTCGTGATCTTCACCGGCAGAATCTTCCCTTCCTTGTCGAAGTACATGTGATCGATCGATACCTGGCGGTCGTTGCCCTTGGTGTCGCCGAGCGGATGGCGGTGGTAGACGATGTACCAGGTGTCGTCTTTCGCCACATGGAACACGGAGTGGTGACCCGCGCCGGTGGCGATCTTCGGATCCTGCTGGAGGATCTTGCCGATGCGCTTGAACGGGCCCATGGGTGAATCGCCGATGGCATAGGCCACCGAATAGTCCGGCCCGGTCCAGCCGCCTTCCGACCACATGAAGTAATACTTGCCGTTGCGCTTGAACATCAGCGGGCCTTCGACGTATTCCGGCGCGGGAGTGATCTCCTTGTACACCGTACCGTCGGCCATCGGTTCGACGCCGGTGAAGTCGGGCTTCAGCTTCACGATGTTCGCGTGCTTCCAGCCACCGTAGATCATGTAGTACGTGCCGTCGTCGTCATGGAAGACGAACTGGTCGATCGGCTGCGCGCCATTGTGGAAGGCACCGATCAGCGGTTTGTCCAGCAGGTCGTGGAACGGGCCATCGGGCTTGTCGGCCACGGCGACACCGATGCCGCCGAGCTCTTTGTCGCTCTGGATGTCGTTGGCGGCGAAGAAGAAATAGTACTTGCCATCCTTTTCGACCAGGGCCGGTGCCCAGAGCGCCTTCTTTGCCCAGGAAATATCCTTGATGTCCAACACGTCGGCGTGTTTGGTCCAGTGCACCAGATCCGGCGACGAGAACGCATCGAAACCCGTCTGCTTCGCATAAGCCAGCGAGGTAGTGGGGTAGATCCAATAGGTATTGCCGAAGATGGCCGCTTCGGGATCGGCGTACCAGCCGGGGAAGACGGGATTGCCGGCAAAGGCCGCGGTCGACGTCAGCGCCGCCAGCAGCGCGCCCCCAAGCAACGTGCGAAAACTCATCCGTACACCCCTCGTCAGAATCGAACGCCCGATCCTAACGGGTTTGGACGGCCGAAGGCCAATGCCTACCTATCAGAAGCGGAGGCGGACGCTACCCACGATGCTCCGGCGCGGACCGTAGAAGCAGTCGCCACGTGCAAGGCAGGCAGCTGGCCACCGACCGCCAGATCAGGCCGGCTTGATCATCTCGCGGGCATAGTCGAGGCCGATGCCATAGCCCCCCGCGTGATCCACGACAATGCTTCGTGCGGCTTCATAAGTGGCATGGCGCGTCCAGTCCCGCTGCATCTCCAGCAGGAATTGAAGCCACGAGGTCATCACCGCACCGGCCTGTGCCATGCGTTGCAGTGCCGCCTCATGACTCGCCGGAGTCAGGCCCCCGCAGGCATCGGCCACCACGTGCACGCGATAACCATCGACCAGCGCCGACAGTACCGGGAAACTGACACACGCCTCCGTCAGCAAGCCTGCGACCACCAACGTCTTTCTGCCCGTGGCCATGACCGCGCCGCGCGCAGCCTCGTCTTCCCATAGGTTCATGTTTCGACGCTCGATCGGCGTGACCTCCGGCAACACGGCGCGTAGCGGTGGCATGAGAGGGCCGCTGTAGACTTTCGAGGCCGACGTGCTGACGACCACAGGCACGGCAAATGCCACGGCCGTGCGCGCCAATGCCACCGCGTTACTGCGGAGTGCCTGGCGGTCATGCGAGCCGGCGGCGAAGGCCAATCCAGCCTGCTCGTCCACGAGGACGAGGACGCAGTCGTCCGGCGTGAGAAGGGAAGTTTGGGTCATCGAGAGCGGCCTGTGTGGCAGATGCATGATGATCCCACTACGGTTCAGAGCGGGCTTGCTCGATTCTTCCCCCATTGAGGCACGTTCGAGCAAGGGGTGCCGCGGCACGGCCGTACCTGCTCTGTTGTTCCCGCGCCCCCAGCTTCTCAGCCATGAGGACCAGGTCCGCGAGCGAATCCGCCCTCATCTTTCGCATGGTATTCCTGCGGTGGATCTTTACCGTGATCTCGCTGATCTCCAGGTACCCGGCGATCTGCTTGTTCATGAGGCCGGCGGTCACAAGGCCAAATACGTTGCGCTCCCGTGGGGTCAGGCTCTCGTATCGCTCGACCAGCTTTGCGTGATCCGCGGCTTCCTGGCGGCGCGCATGGCCAATCGCGCTAGCCTCGCGAACCGCATCCAGGAGATCCTCCTCCCGGAACGGCTTTGGAAGGAAGGTTATGGCTCCTGCGCGCATCCCCCTGACCGTCATCTGTACATCGCCATGCCCGCTCATCAGAACGATGGGAACAGGCATTGGCCCGCGCATCAACTCCTCCTGGAAATCCAGGCCGTTCGTGCCCTTCAGCCTGACATCGAGGATCAAGCAGGCTGTTTCCATGGCATCCGCATGGTCTTGGAATTCGGCCGGGCCGCTGAACGTAGCGACCTGATGTCCGCATGATCGCAGGAGATCGGCAATCGACGATCTCACATCCTCGTCGTCGTCAATCACGCAGACCAGTTCGCCAAATTCGCTGCCGTCGCCGTTCGTCATGGATGAACCGCCTTGCCGTCTTCCACAACCTGACCTGCATGTTGGCGCTCCCTTTCCCACGTGCCAATAAAACCTAGATATGAGTTGCGGGAGCACCGGGCAGGACGGTAGAAGCGGGCAGACTGAAGGCGACTGTCGCGCCAGGGCCATCGTTGTTGTGAGCCCAGATCCTTCCGCCGCCCGCCTCGATGACGGCCCGGCAAATCGACAGCCCCATGCCCATCCCCTCCGGCTTCGTCGTGAAGAACGGTTCAAAAATCATTGCGCTCTGACCGTCTGGAAAGCCCGTTCCGCGATCGCGCACATGGACGGACACATGAGCTTCGGGGAAGATCTCCACATATACGCGCATTTCCCGCCCGGATCGGGCGGAGTTCGTCATCGCCTGTATGCCGTTGATGATCAGATTCACGAGCACCTGTTGGAGCTGGACGCGATCGGAACGGACCCGTGGCACCGGCACCGCCGGGCGTTCCCACACCACCCTGACTGCCTGTGCAGCCGCCTCACGGCGAGTGATCGACAAGGCCCCGTCGATCAGTTCAAGGAGATCCACGTCCTCCGCGTGCGGCTCGGCTTTTTTGGCTAGCTCGCGTACTCTGCTGATGACGTCGGCCGCACGCGTGCCGTTGGAAACGATACTGCGCAGACATTTATGGACCTGCTCCAGGCGCGGCTCGTCACGTGTGACCCACCGCGTCGCGGACCTGGCGTAGTTGATGATTGCCGTAAGGGGCTGATTTACCTCGTGCGCAATCGAAGCCGCCAATTGCCCGAGCATTGACACGCGACCCGCATGAGCGAGCTCAGCCAAGGCCTTCTCGAGGCGGGCGCGGGCATGGTTGCGGTGGGTCACATCACAGGCCATGACCAACACATGCGAATATCCGCGTCCCTCGGGAAGAAGGGTCACCCTCAGGACGACCTCGGCTACCCCCCCATGAAATGTCTGGAGCCGGGTTTCTGCTTCTATCGTAGAGGCTCCTTCGGCGAGTGCTGCCAGGATCTTTATGAAAGCACCGTCGCCTGGATCGACGTAGCGACCGCAAAGGTTTATCCCGGTCAGATTCTCTAGTGTGGTCGCGCCGAATAGATCGGCTGCCGCCTGGTTCGCATTTCGAACCACCGCGGCCTTGATGGCACGATCGACCAGATTGGGCTGGCCTGCCAGCCACGTGCGCACATCTCCGGTGGGGGCCGCCTGCAGGACAATGCCGACCGCCTCGGACCAGTCCGACTCCCACATCGCAAAACCGGCCGAATCAAAAATCGTGCGATACCGTCTCTCCGAGGCAAGCCGCTCCGCTTCGGAGGCCCTCCATGCGGTGAGGTCCGAACTGGACTCGATGATGCCGACCCTTCGGCCTTGAGGGTCCCGCCTGACTAACCATCGAGTGGCCAAAACCATGCGGGTCCCGTCCCGACGCGTGCGATGCATTTCCCCGGACCACAGGCCGTCGACCTCGAGCGCCGCAAATCGTCGGGTGTCTTCGCAACTGCACTCCAGGAGGTCCCTGCAGCGGGCGCCTATGGCTTCGCTGCGAGACCAGC
Source organism: Luteibacter sp. SVR4-7G (assembly GCF_056755555.1). Lineage (NCBI taxonomy): Bacteria > Pseudomonadati > Pseudomonadota > Gammaproteobacteria > Lysobacterales > Rhodanobacteraceae > Luteibacter > Luteibacter sp. SVR4-7G. Next base: position 83,577 of record NZ_JBPGXO010000016.1, read on the forward strand.
CATATAGACGTTCGGCACCATCGCTCCAATACAGAATGACGTCGTCGTTTCCGCGGATGATGACCGTGTCGTGCGAGAGCTCGAGGATTCGCGCCTGCTCGCCCATGGTCATGCGCGTCGACCCGTGGCGAAGCGCCAACAGCGTAGTGAGGCTGATTGCAACCAGGCTCACCACGAATCGGGATAGGGCGCCTGCCGTGGGATTGGCAGAAAGCCCCGAGACGAAGGCCACCATCGCCAGCGCAGCTCCGCCGGATCCCGCGCTCAATACAAGACGCCGGCCTAGCGGCGCTACGAGCACGACGACGGTGACGTAGAGCACCGCGACGGCGCCGTGTAACGATTGCTTCAGATCGAGATCAAAGATGGAAATCGTCGAGATGGCAGCGGCAGCCAAGAGCATGCACCGCCGTGGTAACGGTAGATCGGCATTTTGGACTTCCAAGGGGTTCGTGGCTGACATAAGAGCGAGGCTGCTCGTATCCCGAGACCGGGGTCAAGCCGGTGACTTCACGATAGTTTTTTCGGAGCATATCCGGGTGCACCGACCCCTGACGGTGCCCTCATCCGCACCGCTCTGTCTTCGTCGCACCGGCCTTTCCCGGTATGGTCCCGTTACCAGCCGATCAGTGTCTGGATGCTGATGTAATTGCCATTGCTGCCGCCCGCGTCGCGAATGGCACTCCCGGCCTGGAAGTGGTTCGCCTCCAGAGAGAACGTCACTCCCGGCCGCCACTTCCAATCGATACGTAACTGCCCGTACACGCCAGTCCATTTGGATCCCCTTCCCGCGGTCCCAGCCAGTGGATTGGCTGGCTGGACGTAGATGGCATCTGCCGTGCTACGCCGCCACTGGAGTGCGACGGCTCCCGTCATGGTCAGTTTCGACGTTGGCTTCAACATGACGCTCGGCTTCACGTGGGTCAGGTTGCTGTAGCCGGTATAGCCTGCCAACGAGAAGTAGTAGCCGTTGGGAAAGAGCGGGTTGAAAGTTCCCAGGCGTCCATCGTCCCGCCGGCCGTCCCCCGAAGCGGTATCGATCTGGATACCGATCCGCGGTGTCCACGGGACGTCTTTGAAAGTCCATCCAGCGCGAGTTCCGGCTGCCCACGCGCGGATTTGAGAAACGCCTACCTGCCCGCGCTGCACCATCGCCTCCAGGTCCCAATCCAGCGGACCCTGCGTGCCTGCGAAGCGGATATCGTCGACACGGCGGCGTTCATTGCCCTGGGCGTCCAGGAACGCCACGTGGTCCCGGCTGTACCACGCGTGGTAGTAGGACAATTCCTTGTCGCCCATCACCCGCCGTTCGACGCGGATCATGTCGAAGCGCTGGCTGGATCCGGACGTATCGTCGAAGGCGCGGTCGTCGCGGTACTGGACGGGATGACTGGCCAGACCGATGAAACGCCAGGTGCCCGTTTCATAATCGCCCCAGAGCGCGTCGAAAGACTGGCGCACGTTCGGGCCATCGCGCAGTGAGACAAAGCGCTGGAGGTCGAACGCGAAATCCTGCCTGCCGGCGCGCAACTTCACGGTGCCGCCCGCCACTTCATGCTGCCAGGCGAGGAAGGCGAGCCGCACGTCGGCGTGGTTCCGGTCCGTCGGCCCCCACGACGTCTTGGCGAATGGTCGGACATCCTCCAGCTGCACGAATGCAAGCCACGGCGCTCCAAGATGAAGTCCCGCGTGCACCTGGAAACGCTGGAGCAGGTACGTGTCGCTCGTGCGGCCTATGCCGAACGCGGGAGCGTCGTTCGATTCGACGCGCTCGCGCAGCAGCGCGCCAAAGGTGAGGTAATGGTCGCCCCCCGGTCCGAACGGGATGTATTTCAGTTCGTCGCCCGGTTCCCTTTTTACCGAGGGGTCGGCCAGCACAGACCAGTCCTCCTGCCACCGGTTAGGCAGGACGACCGGTCGTTTCGCTGTCTTGACGAGTGCCGCCGTCGTCGACGCGTCCTCGTCCTGAGCATCCTGGGCGGCGGCGGATGCCATCCAGAAGCAGGACACGCCGACGAGCAGGCGACGAAGCATCATGGGACACGAGCGTGGACTTCCGCGACGTAGCCGCCGGGGAATTGCAGCATGGCGGCCCGGCGATCGCCCTCGGTGTGCGCGGCAACCACCACCTTGGCACCGCTATCGCGCGCGCGTTGCAGGGTGGCGTCCAGATCGCTCACCTCATAACCGGTCAGCTCGATGCCATAAGGCCAGTCCAGGTGACCGTCGGTCACGAGCACCGTTGCCTTGCCGTATCCCGATGCGATCCGGATACGGCGATAGGTTCCGGATTTCCGCCCTATCTCGGTGGCGGGAGCGGCTTGATCGTCCGACTCGACCTTTCCGTGTGCGAACGCAACGAATGCTTTCACGAAGGCGTCCGCGCTCTGCACCGGGAGATAGATCCGGTTTTCGGGCACCGTCTTGAGGCTCGGGTAGTTCGGCTTCCGGGTGTGCCAGTAGAGCTGCATGTTGACGCCGCCGGGCCAGGCGATGACCGCGTCGCGACCGATGGGGTCGTCGAATGGCGCCACCAGCGTCGCCGCACCGGCGGCATTGGCGGCCTTCACGGCGGCATCCACGTCCGTGACCAGGTATCCGGTGCGCTCCAGGCCGAACGGGTACGGCACCGGCGAGCGGAAGCCGAACACGGAAATGGTGCCTGCCGGAGTCTGCACCAGCTGCGACGAGGTCGTCGATGGCGTGGGCGTCACCGTGGCGATCACCTGCTTCGTCGACTGGCCGCCAAACGTGGAAGCGAAGCTGCGTACGAAGGCATCCACGTCCCCGGGCGCGACGTAGACATGCGTGGTGTCGTATTGGGGCCCGACCGCGTAGTCGTCGCTGGATGCGTGCGCGGCGGACACCGTGG
>NZ_JBPGXO010000017.1:0-83174 GCF_056755555.1 Luteibacter sp. SVR4-7G
CGCGACATCTTTTGAGGCCGAGCCTGGGAGCTGGCGCGCCAGCTTCCGGACTGGTGCGAAAGGCCGTCGCGCGCAAGCGCGCTCCTACAATGCGACACTGCGGCCCGCGGTGTTCGGGGCGCGACGACGCTCGCCGCCCCACGGTGTTCAGGGCAGGACGACGCCGGCGGCTCGCAGCAGGCGGGAGGTTGCTATCAGCGGCAGGCCCACCAGGGCTGTCGGGTCTTCATTCTCGATCCGCTCGAACAACGCGATGCCGAGGCCTTCGCACTTGAAGCTGCCTGCGCAATCCAGTGGCCGTTCGCGTTCCACATAGCGCGCGATGTCCTCGGCGGAAAGTTCGCGGAAACGGACCCGGGTTTCGTCGACATGCGTGGTGGCATCGCCATGCAGGTCGATCACGCATACCGCCGTATGGAAAACCACGTCGCGGCCGGAACTCGCGGCCAACTGCTCGTGCGCGACCTGCACGGTGCCAGGCTTGTCGAGCACGCGGCCGTCCAGGTCGGCCACCTGGTCCGAGCCGATGACCACCGCGCCCGAGAAGCTCGCGGCCACGTCGCGCGCCTTGGCTTCGGCGAGACGCGCGGCCCGCGCGACCGGGCGCTCGCCCGCGAGGGGCGCTTCGTCCGTGCCCGGCGCCGCCTGTTCGAAATGATCGAGCAGGCGACGGAGCAGGCCGGCCCGGTACCGCGACGTGGAGGCGAGGACGACGGTGGGCTGGGGCGACACGGTCAGAAATCCTTGTGGATGTGTTCGCGGACGGCGGTGTCCAGGGCGGCCTGGGCGTCGTCCAGGGCCTGCAGGCGCGGCTCGAGCTGGTGCCGGGCACGCAACAGTCCATTCACCGCCTCGTCGAGTTCCCGCTGGCTCGCGCCCGGTGCCCGGTCGCGGATCCACAGGCGCTGCTGGAGCAGGGCGCGCAGCCCGGAATCGACCGCCTGCTGCGCCTCCACTTCGCCGGAGGCGGGAATGTCCGGGCTGACCGACATGACGGCGTGCGCGCGCTGGAGCCGGTCGCGGCAGTCCTTGAGATCGGACTCGAGGCGGTCGGCATTGTCCATGAGGTCCTGCAGGGCAATATGCCGCCGCCGCGAGCGCTGATGGCGCAGCGTCCACGAGCACAGGCCGAGGGCGAGCACGATCGTCGCGGCAAGTGCATAATAAGCAAAGGAAAACACGCGGACTCTTCCCCCTCGTGGGCGCGCGGCGGCGAACTGACCCGATGGAAAGGAGTCTGCCCGAAAGTCGCCGTGCCGCGCAAAACCGCCGCGTGACGCCATCATGGCCTCTAACCGGTTGACTTAAGAGATGTTGATGCCTACCATTTCCCGATTATGTCCGTGACATTGCCATCGTCCGTGGACGCTTGGCGCGAGGTTCGTGCGCGGCGTTCGTTCCAGGGTCAACTCCCCGTATCGGCGTTCTCGCGCCTGGGCGAGGTGGTCGCGTCCACCGAAGGTGACGTAACCTATGCGCTGGATTTCGGCCGCGACGAATTCGGCACCGCCTACGTGGCCGTACGCGCGCAGGCTGCATTGACCGTCATCTGTCAGCGTTCACTGGAACCGTTCCAGCTGCCGGTGGAAGTCGATGCGCGTCTCGGACTGATCGTCGAGGAAAACGAGGAGGCTTCGCTGCCTCCCGGTTACGAGGCGCTGCTGGTCGAAGAGGACGGCAAGCTCGATCCGGTCGCGACGATCGAGGACGAACTGCTGTTGGCGCTGCCCCTGGTGCCGGTGAATCCGGACTACGAGCTGCCCGACGACGTATTGGGACCCGCCGAGGACGACACTTCCTCGGCGGAAAAATCTGAAAACCCGTTCGCGGCACTCCGCGGACTCATAAAGTAATTTCGCTGGAGATTTGTCATGGCCGTTGCCAAGAGCCGCAAGACCCCGTCCACCCGCGGCATGCGTCGTTCGCACGATGCGCTGAAGTCCGTGCAGCTGTCGACCGATCCGACCAGTGGCGAGGTCCACCTGCGTCACCACGTCACGAAGGACGGTTTCTACCGTGGCAAGAAGGTCATCGACACCCGCGGTGCGGTCGAAGTCGAGGATTGATCTTCCCGCTGTAGGGATGATCGATACGCAGGCGGCGCGGCAACGCGCCGTTTTGCGTTTCTGGCAACCACCACTGGGGATACGGTTCTGAAATACGCCCGCATCATCGGTACCGGCAGCGCGCTTCCCGAAAAGGTGCTGACCAATGCCGACCTCGAGAAGTTTGTCGACACGAGCGACGAGTGGATCCGCACGCGCACCGGCATCACCCAGCGCCATGTCGCCGCGGAAGGTGAAACCACCGGCGACCTCTCCTTCCTCGCCGCGCAGCGCGCGCTCGAGGCGGCCGGCGTCAAGGCTTCGGAAATCGACCTCATCGTGCTCGGCACGACCACGCCCGACCTCGTCTTTCCCTCCACCGCCTGCCTCGTCCAGCACCGCCTGGGCGCGAACGGTTGTGCCGCCTTCGACGTCAACGCCGCCTGTTCCGGCTTCGTCTACGCGCTTGGCGTGGCCAATGCGTTCGTGCGCTCGGGCCAGTCGAAGAAGGCCCTGGTGATCGGTGCCGAGACGCTTACCCGCATGGTCGACTGGACCGAGCGCGAAACCTGCGTGCTGTTCGGCGACGGGGCTGGCGCCGTGGTACTCGAAGCTTCCGACGAGCCGGGCATCTTCACTACGCGCATCCGCGCCGACGGTGGCTTCAAGCACCTGCTGTTCAACCCCGTGGGCGTGTCCGCCGGTTTCAGCGACGAGCCCAATCACGGCGTGCGCATCAGGATGCTCGGCCGCGAGGTCTTCAAGGTCGCGGTCAAGACGCTCGATTCCCTCGTGGGCGAGACGCTCGAAGATGCCGGCATGAAGGAAGAAGAGGTCGACTGGCTGATTCCGCACCAGGCGAACCTGCGCATCATCGAAGCGACGGCGAAGCGCCTGAACATGTCGATGGATCGCGTCATCGTCACCGTCGACAAGCACGCCAATACCTCGTCGGGCTCCGTGCCGCTGGCGCTCGACTACGCCGTGCGTTCGGGCAAGGTCCAGCGCGGGCAGAACCTGCTGCTGGAAGCCTTCGGCGGCGGCTTCACCTGGGCCTCGGCCTTGCTGCGCTATTGATCCCCTGTAGGAGCGCGCCTTGCGCGCGACATCTTTTGAGGCCGTGAGGAACAGGGCCTGTTGCGTCTGGCGAAAAGCTGTCGCGCGCAAGGCGCGCTCCTACATACCGGCGTTGCCAAACGCCCGCGAATGGTGCATCGCCCCTGTCTTGCTGGCACCATTCGCGGTTTGAAGTCCCGGAATCGTCTCGCATGACCTCATCCAGCGCCTCGCTCGCCTTCGTCTTTCCCGGCCAGGGATCGCAGTCCGTCGGCATGCTCGCCGAACTGGCGGCCGTTCATCCGGAAGTCCGCGCCGCCTTCGACGAGGCTTCCGAGGGCGCCGGCGTCGATCTCTGGTCGATCAGCCAGGACGGACCGAAGGAAACCCTCGACAGCACCGAGAACACCCAGCCGGCCCTGCTGGCGGCGAGCGTCGCCGCATGGCGGGTCTGGGTGAAGCAGGGCGGCCGGGTGCCGGCCTTGCTGTCTGGCCACAGCCTCGGCGAATACAGCGCCCTGGTGGCCGCCTCCGCCATCTCGCTCAAGGACGCGGCCGGTCTCGTCGCGGAGCGCGGGCGCCTGATGCAGGCCGCCGTGCCGCCGGGCGTGGGCGCCATGGCCGCCATCCTCGGCGGCGACGATGCGCAGATCGCCCAGGTCTGCGAGGAAGTGGCGCAAGGCCAGGTGGTCTCGCCGGCGAACTACAACTCGCCCGGTCAGCTGGTGATCGCCGGCCACGCCGAGGCCGTGGACCGCGCGCTGGCGCGCCTGGCGGAACTCGGCGTGAAGAAGGCCGTGAAGCTTGCCGTTTCCGTGCCCTCGCACTGCATGCTGATGCGCGACGCCGCCGATCGTCTCGGCGAGCGTATGGCATCCCTGCCGTGGTCGATGCCGTCGATTCCCGTGGTGCAGAATGCCGACGCGAAAGTGCACGCCTCCGTCGAGGACATTCGCGGCGCGCTGATGCGTCAGCTCTACCTGCCCGTGCGCTGGACCGAATGCGTGCAGGCGCTCGCCGCGGCAGGAATCGTCCAGACACTGGAATGCGGTCCCGGCAAGGTGCTCACCGGCCTGATCAAGCGCATCGACAAATCGATCGACGGCAAGGCCATCGGCACCCCGGACGAGCTCGACGCAGCCTTGGCTCCGGCGTCCGTCTGACCCCCACAAGCAGCACAGGACATCCCATGACCTCCTCCCTGAAGGGTGAAATCGCCCTTGTCACCGGTGCCAGCCGCGGCATCGGCGCCGCCATCGCCGCCCGCCTCGCCGAGCTGGGTGCCACCGTGTACGGCACCGCCACGAGCGAAAGCGGGGCCAGCGCCATCGGCGAGCGCCTCGCTCCGCACGGCGGCCACGGCCGCGTGCTCGATGTCACCGACGCCCCGGCCATCGAAGCCCTGATCGATGCGATCGCGAAGGAGACCGGCGCGGTCTCCATCCTCGTGAACAATGCGGGCATCACGCGTGACCAGCTCCTCATGCGCATGAAGGAGGAGGACTGGAGCGCCATCATCGAAACCAACCTCACCTCCGTGTTCCGTACGTCGAAGGCCGTGATGCGCGGCATGATGAAGGCGCGCAAGGGCCGCATCATCAGCATCGCCTCGGTGGTCGGCGTCACCGGCAACCCGGGCCAGGCCAACTACGCCGCCGCCAAGGCGGGCATCATCGCCTTCTCGAAATCGCTGGCCCGTGAGATTGGTTCGCGTGGCATTACCGTGAACGTGGTGGCGCCGGGCTTCATCGATACCGACATGACCCGTGCGCTGCCGGAAGAACAGCGCACCGCGCTGCTTTCGGGCATTGCCCTGGGCCACCTGGGGGAGGCCACCGACATCGCCGAAGCCGTGGCCTTCCTCGCCTCGCCGGCGGCCCGCTACATCACCGGCGAGACGCTGCACGTCAACGGCGGCATGTACATGCCCTGATCAGGGCACCCCGGTCAGGCGGCAGTCGCCACCGGCCCGGATTTGAGAGACAATCCCTATTTCGCGCCCGCCGTCACCCGGCCGGGCGTCATCAACGTGACGGCGGCATGCTGGCGGGCCCGGTCCTTAGCCACTACAATGCCGCCGGATTTTCCCTCGGGAGGTAAAGGCAACATGAGCACCATCGAAGAACGCGTCAAGAAGATCGTCGTCGAGCAGCTGGGCGTCAAGGAAGAAGAAGTCACCAACAACGCGTCGTTCGTTGACGATCTGGGCGCCGATTCCCTGGATACGGTCGAGCTCGTGATGGCCCTCGAAGAAGAATTCGAGTGCGAGATCCCGGACGAGGAAGCTGAGAAGATCACCACGGTTCAGCAGGCGGTCGATTACATCAAGGCTCACGTCAAGAGCTGATCGAGCGACTGGTTGTCGATCGGAGGCGCCGCCTCCCGTCGATCTCCGAGCGACACGGAAGCTGCGCCGTCATGGCGCAGTTTTCGTTTGCGTGTAACGCAACCTGCGCCCGCGTATGGTTTGCGCGGAACAAGTGAAGGATGAGAACGCATGAGTAAGCGACGTGTGGTAGTGACCGGCATGGGCATCGTCTCACCGGTCGGCAACGACCTCGCCACCGCGTGGAAGAATGTCGTGGAAGGCAACAGCGGCATCGGCCCCGTCAGCGATTTCGATGCCACCGCCTACGCGACGAAGATCGCCGGCGAGGTGCGCGATTTCGATCCCGTCGAAGCCTATTTCGCCGGCACCGACGCGGACGACGACGAAAAGCGCAGCATCGCGAAGGACTTCAAGCGGATGGATCCGTTCATCCACTACGGCATCGTCGCGGGCACGCACGCCTTCCGTCAGTCGGGCCTGAAAATCACCGACGAGAACGCGGGGCGCATCGGCATCGCGGCAGGCGCCGGCATCGGCGGCCTGCACACCATCGAAGCCACCGCGATCGAACTGCGCGACAAGGGTCCGCGCAAGGTATCGCCGTTCTTCGTGCCCAGCTCGATCATCAACATGGTGGCCGGCAACCTGTCGATCTACCACGGCATGAAGGGCCCGAACATCGCGCTGGTCTCGGCCTGCACCACGGCCGCGCACAACATCGGCATGGCCATGCGCCTCATCCAGTACGGCGACGCCGATGCGATGCTGGCGGGCGGCGCCGAATTCGCCACCACGCCCACGGCGATGGCCGGCTTCTGTTCGGCCAAGGCCATGTCCACGCGCAACGACGATCCGACGCGCGCCAGCCGCCCGTGGGATACCGGTCGCGACGGCTTCCTGCTGTCCAATGGCGCGGGCATGCTCATGCTCGAGGAATACGAGTACGCTAAGGCTCGCGGTGCCACGATCCTCGCCGAGCTCATCGGCTTCGGCATGAGCGGCGACGCGTACCACATCACCGCACCCAGCGGCGACGGCGCGGAACTGGCCATGCGCAACGCGCTGCACGATGCCGGCCTGAAGGCGGAAGACGTGCAGTACGTGAACGCGCACGGCACCTCCACGCCGGTGGGCGACCTCGGCGAGGCCAAGGCGATCCGCAACGTGTTCGGCGAGCACGCCACGCAGAAGGGCAAGTTCGCGGTCAGCTCCACCAAGTCGGTCACCGGCCACCTGCTCGGTGCCGCCGGCGGCGTGGAAGCGATCTTCTCGATCCTGGCACTGCGCGACGGCATCATTCCGCCGACGATGAACCTCGAGAACGTCGACCCCGAGGTGGAGGCGCTCGGCATGGACCTGGTGCCGAACAAGGCGGAGAAGGCCGACATCCAGGTCGTCATGTCGAACTCGTTCGGCTTCGGCGGCACCAACGGCACGCTCGTCTTCCGCCGCGCCTGACGCGTTGGCCTTCGTCACGCGAACCCTTGCCGGCCGGCGCGACCTCCTCGCGCCGGCCGCATCGTATCCGCAGCGCTATGCGGCCTTCCTGGCCAGTGCCGTCACCGGCACGCCGCAGGCACGCTTCGACATCCTTTTCGCCATGGGCGACGAGTCGCTGACCCTGTCGGCGGACGGCATGACCCGCGACGGGAATGGGGATGTCCGGGCTGGACGCTTCCTCGATGTCCTCGACGCGGCGTGGTCCGCCCACCGCCGCCCGCGCGTGGACGACGGCCTGCCGTTCCACGGTGGCTGGGTCGTCTACCTCGCCTACGAACTGGTCGGCCAGATCGAGCCGAGCCTGCGTCTGCCCGTCGCGCACGGCGCGGCGCCTGTCGCGTGCGCCTTGCGCGCTCCCGCCGCCGCCATCTTCGACCATGTCGAGCAGCGCACCGTGCTCGTCGCGGAGGAGGGCGCCGAAGCCTGGCTGGATGTCCTTGCCGCCGATCTGGAAGCCGCCGGCGCAGGCGAGGCGCTTCCGATGCCGCTGGCAGTGGAAGAGGACGAACCTTCGCGCTTCCTCGATGGCGTGCGGCGCGTGCACCAGCACCTTCATGCGGGCGACGTGTTCCAGGTGAACCTCTCCCGGCGCTGGACGGCGCGCTTTGCCGATGCGCCGGCACCGGCGGGCCTGATGCGTGCGCTGCGCGCGGCGAATCCGGCGCCTTTCGCGGGCCTGCTGCAGCAGCCGGGCTGGGCCGTGGTGAGCTCTTCCCCGGAACGGCTGGTCGAAGCGCGCGACGGTGTCCTGCAGACGCGGCCGATCGCCGGAACGCGGCCGCGGGTCGCCGGAGACGACGATGCCGCGCGCGTGCGCGAGCTGGTCACGCATCCGAAGGAGCGCGCCGAGCACGTGATGCTCATCGACCTCGAGCGCAACGACCTTGGCCGCGTCTGCGTGCCCGGCAGCGTCAAGGTCGACGAATTCATGGCGGTGGAAAGCTATGCGCACGTGCACCACATCGTTTCGAACGTGCGTGGTCGTGCGCGCGAAGGCGTGACGCCCGGGCAGGTCATCGCGGCGACGTTCCCCGGCGGCACGATCACGGGCTGCCCGAAGGTGCGCTGCATGGAAATCATCGCCGCGCTCGAGCAGGAGCCGCGCGGGGCGTATACCGGCGCGCTCGGCTACCTCGACGACAGCGGCGACATGGATCTCAACATCCTTATCCGCACCCTTGCCGTCGAAGGCGCGAACGTGTCCCTGCGCGCGGGCGCGGGCATCGTCACGGATTCTGTCCCGGAACGGGAACTCGAGGAAACGCGGGCCAAGGCGCGCGGCCTGCTTCGCGTGTTCGGCCTGGCATGACCCGGCGAACGTCCGTCGACTTCATCGACGCGGACCGCGTGTCCGTGTCGGACCGTGGTTTCACCTACGGCGACGGATTGTTCGAGACCGTGCGGGTGTTCGGCGGACAGGTGCCGCTCTGGGACCGTCATGCGGAGCGTCTGCGCGCGGGGTGCGAGCGCCTGCGCATTCCGTCACCTGATACCGCCGCCGTGCTCGACGAAGTCCACCGGCTCGCCGCCGGCCTGGACGATGCCGTGGCGCGCGTCACCTGCACGCGTGGCAGCGGCGCGCGTGGCTACGCGCCCCCGGCTTCGCCACGGCCGACGCTTGCCGTCGCGGTCTCGCCCCTGACGTTGGATGCCTCCGCGGGTGTCGAAGGCATCGCGGTGCGCCTCTGCGCGACCCGTCTCGCGATCCAGCCCCTGCTTGCGGGAATGAAGCACCTCAACCGCCTGGAGCAGGTGGTCGCACGTAGCGAATGGGACGACCCCGCCATCGCGGAAGGGCTGATGCTCGATGCCGCCGGCGACCTCGTCTGCGCCACGGCGGCCAATGTCTTCGCCGTATTCGCCGGACAGCTGGTCACTCCACCGGTCGACCGCTGCGGCGTGGCGGGCGTCGCGCGTGCGGAAGTGCTTGCGGTGCGCAACGTGACCGTCGCCCGCCTGAACCCGGCACGACTCATGGAGGCCGACGAGGTCTTCCTCACGTCGGCCGTTCGCGGCATTCTCCCTGTCCGGGTTTTCGGAACCCGTTCGTGGCAGCCCGGCCCCGTCGCCCGCGCCCTGCAGGCGCACTGGCTTGGGATCGGCCTGCCGTCGCCAACAGGTCCCAAGGATTCCGACCGATGAAAATGCGCGGCATCGCCCTGTGGCGAGCCATCCTGCTGGCGGTATTGATCGCGGCGATCGCCGCGGGCACGTGGCTGTGGTTCGACTGGGCGCGCTTCGCCCGCACGCCGCTGACCGTTCCGGCGACAGGGCAGAGTATCGACGTCGCTCGCGGCGCGTCCTTCAAGGACATCGTGCGCGACCTCCGCGCCCGCAAGGTCACCCGGGCCTCGCCGCTTTACTGGCGCCTCCTGGCAATGGAGATGCACGCATCGGGCCGCCTGCATGCGGGCGAGTACGCCTTGCGCCCGGCCATGACGCCGCGCGACCTGATCGCCGACATGGCGGCGGGCAAGGTCATGCAACGCAACTTCACCATCGTCGACGGCTGGACCTTCGCCGAACTGCGCCGCGCGCTGGCCGCGGTGGATACGCTCACGCACGACACGGCGGGCGTCGATGACGCCGAACTGATGAAGCGCGTCGGTGCCGAGGGCGAGAATCCCGAGGGTCGTTTCCTCCCCGAGACCTACGCTTATGTGAAGGGGGACACGGATTCGAGCATCCTGAAGCGCGCCTATGCCGCGATGTCGAAAACGCTCGACGCGGCATGGCCGGGTCGCGCCCCCGACCTGCCGCTCGCCTCGCCGTACGAGGCGCTGATCCTCGCGTCCATCGTGGAGAAGGAAACGGGCAGGGCGGACGAGCGTCCCCGCATCGCCGGCGTGTTCGTGCGCCGTCTGCAATTGCGCATGCTCCTGCAGACGGATCCTACGGTCATCTACGGCATGGGAGCGGCCTATGCGGGGAATATCCACCGCAGCGACCTGACCGCGGACAGCCCTTACAATACGTATACGCGGGTCGGCCTGCCGCCGACGCCGATCGCGCTGCCCGGACGCGCGGCGATCCAGGCGGCGTTGCACCCGGCAGATGGCAAGGAGCTGTACTTCGTCGCTCGCGGCGACGGCAGCCACGTCTTCTCGTCGACCCTGGAGCAACATAACCGGGCCGTGGCCTGTTACCAGTTGAAGCGATGCCAGTGACGATTTCCCAGCGCGGCCGGTTCATCACCCTCGAAGGCGGCGAAGGCGCCGGCAAGAGCACCTTGTTGCGGGGGCTGGAAGCGCACCTGCGCGCGCAGGGCGTGGACCTCGTGGTGACCCGCGAGCCCGGTGGCACCGACGTCGGCGAAGCCATCCGTGCCGTCGTGCTCGATGCGGCCAACAACGAACTCTGCGCCGAATCCGAACTGCTGCTGATGTTCGCCTCGCGCGCGCAGCTCGTGCGCCAGGTGATCGAGCCCGCGCTAGCCGGCGGCCGCTGGGTGCTTTGCGATCGATTCACCGACGCCAGTTATGCGTACCAGGGCGGTGGCCGCGGGCAGCCGGAAGAGCGCATCGCAGCGCTGGAGTGCTGGGCCGCCGAAGGACTGAAACCCGACGTGACCCTGCTGCTCGACCTGCCGGTAAGCGACGGCCGCGCGAGAGCCGCAGGCCGGGGCGAGGCCGACCGCATCGAAGTGGAAGGCGATGCGTTCTTCGAACGCGTGCGCGATGCGTATCGCGCACGCGCCGCCGCCGAGCCCGCGCGCTTCCGCCTCCTGGACGCCACGGCATCGAAGGACGAGGTGCTTGCGCAGGCGATCACCGGCGTGGGCGGGCTGTTCGCGGGATGGACGCCGTGAGCCTCTGGCCCTGGCACGAAGACGCCTGGTCGCGCCTGCAGGCGCGGCGCGAGCGCGGCGCGCTTCCACACGCGCTCCTGCTTGCCGGCCCGGCCGGCCTGGGCAAGCGCGATTTCCTCGCCGCCTTCGTGAAGGGACTTCTCTGCCAGCAGCCGGTGCAGGGGATGGCCTGCGGTACCTGCCGCGCCTGCCGGCTGCTGGAAGCGGGCTCCCATCCGGACCTGGTCGCGCTGTCCTTCGGCTTGCGCAAGGACGGCGTCACCCGCAGCGAGATCGTCGTGGACCAGATCCGCGATCTTTCTCAACGGCTGTCGATGGCCAGCCAGTTCGGTGGCTGGCAGGTCGTGACGATCGATCCCGCCGACGGCATGAACGCCGCGGCGGCGAACGCACTGCTGAAGACGCTCGAGGAGCCGACGCCTTCCACCCTGCTGGTCCTCGTCGCCGATGAGCCGGCGCGCCTGCCGGCGACGATCCGCAGCCGCTGCCAGCGGATCGACTTCCTGGTCCCGCCGCGCGACCTTGCGCTGGACTGGCTGCGTGCGCAGGGCGTGGCCGATGCGGCCGCCGCACTGGATGCCGCGGGCGGCAATCCGGGGATGGCGCGGGCCTGGGCCGCCGACGGTGCGCTGAAACAGCGTGGCGAGGTACGCCACGATCTCAAGGCGCTGGCCGCCGGCCGCGGCGATGCGATGGAGGTCGTCAAGCGCTGGCAGGCCGCCGATCCTTCGCGCTACCTGTGGTTCGCCGCGCAGGCGGCCACCGACGAGCTGCGCGCCAGGGCTAGCGGCATGCCGCTTCCGCTGGAGAGCCAGCTCGACGACGAGGCGCTCGATGGCTGGTACGCAAAGGCCAATCGCGCGCGCGATGCCCTGCGCGGCCCCCTGCGCGCCGACCTCGTCCTGCTCGAAGTACTCGCCGCCTGGCGTTGACGCGCTTTTATCGCGGCTTCGGTCTTAATCAAGCCGACGTATCGGTCCACCAGGAGCTTCCCTTGCCACGCCATCCGGTCATCGACGGCAGCACCCGCCTCCTCGTCGTCGCGCCGCATCCGGACGACGAATCGCTGGCCGCGGGCATGCTTATCCAGCGCACGCTGGCCGCCGGCGGGCGTGCGGACGTGCTGCTCCTTACCGATGGCGACGACAACCCCTGGCCGCAACGCTGGCTGGAGCGGCGCCTCGTCGTCGATGCCGCGGCCCGCGCGCGCTGGGGTGCCCGCCGGCGTGGAGAGGTTGCGGCTGCGCTGGGCCGGCTCGGCGTCGGCACCGACCACCTGCACGCTTTCGGCTGGCACGACATGCAGGTAACGGACGAATTGCGCCTCCGCCACGGCCAGGCCATCGCTGCCGTACGCCGAGTGCTGGAGCGGGTGCGTCCGAACCTCGTCGTCATCCCCGATCTCGGCGACAGCCACCCCGACCACGGCTCGGCCCACGTGCTGGCGCGGCTGGCGCTTGCGGCGACCGGATCCATGGCTGAGG
Source organism: Luteibacter sp. SVR4-7G (assembly GCF_056755555.1). Lineage (NCBI taxonomy): Bacteria > Pseudomonadati > Pseudomonadota > Gammaproteobacteria > Lysobacterales > Rhodanobacteraceae > Luteibacter > Luteibacter sp. SVR4-7G. The sequence goes on from NZ_JBPGXO010000017.1 coordinate 12,223, forward strand.
TGCTCACCTACATGGTCCACGGTACCGAACGGTCCGCACCGGAAGACCTCCTCGTCCCGGACCTCGATCCGGAGCGCCAGGCGACCAAACTGTGCGCCGTCCTGGAGCATGCGACGCAAATGGCCCTCAGCCGGAAACGCATGCTGCGGATCGCCTCGCGGCCCGAGCGTTTCGACCGGCCGCCGCCGGCGCCCGGTAGCGGCGCGCTGCGCCTGCCGTGGCGGCCCGGGCCGCTCAGCCGTGCGCGCCTCCGCCTGGTCCTGGCAGACGGGCAGGGGGTTGCGGTATGGCCCTGGCGCAAGGCGCCGCTGGAGCAGGTGGGAGGCGACTGGGTCCTGGCTTTGCGCGACGCCCCGGGCCCGGCCTTCGTGAAGCTCACCGCCGATCTGTCCACCCCCTGGATCTACGACCGCTACGGCTGGGCTGGGCAGGACCCGGAGCCGGTCGGGCTTGTCGCCCGGCCGGTGGGCTAGCTAGCATGGCCGCAACTAAGGGGATCCGATGTCCATGAACGCCACCAGCTCGTCGCCACGACAGGGCATCCTTTCGCTGAAGATCAAGGACGTGAACTCCCTGTACATCTCGTACATGCCGTACCTGAAAACCGGCGGCCTGTTCGCGCCCACGGCCCAGCGCTACAGCCTGGGCGACGAAGTGGCCCTCCTGGTGACCTTGATCGACGAGAACGAGCGGATCTCCGTGGCCGGCAAGGTGGTATGGATCACCCCGGTGGGCGCTCAGGGCAACCGCACGGCCGGGGTAGGCGTCCAGTTCAACGAATCGCCGGAGAGCGAGGCTGCCCGGCAGCGGATCGAGGGCCTGCTAGCGGGAACCCTCTCCTCGGAGCGTCCGACCCAGACCATGTGACCCGCCGGCGCATTCGCGCGTCTGGCCCGGTCTGCCGCGGGTACAAACCTTGCGAATCCACCCTCGCGAGGTAGTTTCCTGTCATTAAGGCTTGTCGGCATACCTGCACGCACTGGTACAATAGATCGGTTCCCCAACGTGAGATTGTGGATATCCGGAGTCGCTGGCGCGTTTGTGGCGCCGGCACGGATCGACCCGTTTGGATCGATTCGATAAAAGCTCCGGCGACACTAGCCGGACCGCTCGTCCCCGCCGACGGTCACTGATGCGCCCAGCGAGGCGCGGAGGTACGCAGCATCGTGCTTGCCCAATACTGGCCCGTCCTGTTGTTCATCGCCGCAGCAGTCGGCCTTGGCATCGCCCTCCTGGTGATCGGCATGCTTGCCGGTCCGAAGCGCCCGGACGCGGAGAAGCTCGCTCCGTACGAGTGCGGCTTCGAGGCGTTCGAGGATGCGCGCATGAAATTCGACGTGCGCTATTACCTCATCGCCATCCTCTTCATCATCTTCGACCTCGAAATCGCCTTCCTTTTCCCGTGGGCGGTGGTCTTCGACAAGATCGGCATCATTGCCCTCGTCGAAATGGCGCTGTTCCTCGCGCTGCTCGTCGTCGGTTTCGCTTACGTCTGGAAGAAGGGAGCGCTCGAATGGGAGTGATGACCAGCATCGACCGGGTGATGCACAACCCGGAGCCGCTGAACCTCGTCGACGACATCCTGCGTCCGAACGGCGACGCGCCGGTCGTGAACCGCGGTTTCGGCGTCACCAGCGTCGACGCGCTGATGAACTGGGCGCGCACCGGTTCCATGTGGCCGATGACCTTCGGCCTTGCCTGTTGTGCCGTCGAGATGATGCACGCGGGTGCAGCGCGCCTCGACCTCGACCGCTACGGCGTGATCTTCCGTCCCAGCCCGCGCCAGTCCGACGTGATGATCGTCGCCGGCACGCTGGTCAACAAGATGGCCCCCGCGCTGCGCAAGGTCTACGACCAGATGCCCGACCCGAAGTGGGTCATCTCGATGGGCTCGTGCGCCAACGGCGGCGGCTATTACCACTATTCCTATTCGGTCGTGCGTGGTTGCGATCGCATCGTTCCGGTCGACATCTACGTGCCGGGTTGCCCGCCGACGGCCGAAGCGCTGATCCACGGCATCCTGCAGCTGCAGAAGAAGATCCGCCGCACCCACACGATCGCGCGCTAAGGGCCAGGGCATCATGAGCGTTATTAACGAGACCTCGCTGGTCGAACGGCTCGCCGCGCGCTTCGGCGACATGCTGAACGTGAAGGTCGAGCGCAACGAAGTCACCGCCGAGGTGGCTCCGCGCGACCTCATTCCGGTCGCTACCGCGCTGCGCGACGAAGCCGGCTTCCGCTTCGGCACCATCATCGACGTTTGCGGCATCGACTACTTCGGTTACGGCAAGACCGAGTGGGACACCGACACCGCGCAGGGCGAGAGCTTCTCGCGCGGCGTGGAAGGCGAGGCCATGGGCCGCTTCACCTGGGCCGAGCGTCCGCGCCACATCGAGCAGCAGCGCCGCTTCGCCGCGGTGATCCACCTGCTGTCGATCGAGCTCAACCAGCGCATCCGCCTGCGCGTGTCCTGCGAGGACGACGCGTTCCCGGTGGTGCCGTCCATCACCCCGATCTGGCCGGGCGCCGACTGGTTCGAGCGCGAGACCTTCGACCTCTACGGCATCATCTTCGACGGCCACCCCGACCTTCGCCGCATCCTCACCGATTACGGTTTCGTCGGTCATCCGTTCCGCAAGGACTTCCCGCTGATCGGCAACGTCGAGGTCCGCTACGACCCCGAGCAGAAGCGCGTGGTGTACGAACCGGTTTCGATCGAGCCGCGCGTGCTGGTGCCGCGCACGATCCGCAACGACGCCGACCTCGATCAGGCCAGGGCGGAATCCGCCGACCACTGGCGGGAGAATTAAGCCGTGGAAGAAATCCGCAATTACACAATGAACTTCGGCCCGCAGCATCCCGCTGCGCACGGCGTGCTGCGCCTGGTGTTGGAGATGGACGGCGAGACGATCGTCCGCGCCGATCCGCATATCGGCCTGCTGCATCGCGGTACCGAGAAGCTGGCCGAGTCGAAGCCGTTCAACCAGTCGATCGGCTACATGGACCGCCTCGACTACGTGTCGATGATGTGCAACGAGCACGCCTACGTGCGTGCCATCGAGAACCTGCTCGGCATCGAGGCACCCATCCGTGCGCAGTACATCCGCACGATGTTCGACGAGATCACCCGCATCCTGAACCACCTCATGTGGGTCGGTTCGAACGCGCTCGACCTCGGTGCCATGGCCGTCTTCCTCTACGCGTTCCGCGAACGCGAGGAGCTGATGGACGTTTACGAGGCGGTGTCGGGCGCGCGCATGCACGCCACGTACTACCGTCCGGGCGGCGTGTACCGCGACCTGCCGGAGCAGATGTCGAAGTACCGCGAATCGCCGTGGCACAAGGGCGGCGACCTCAAGCGCCTGAACGCCTGGCGCGAAGGCTCGATGCTGGACTACCTCACGGAGTTCACCAACGACTTCCCGGCGCGCGTCGACGAATACGAGGCGCTGCTCACCAACAACCGCATCTGGAAGCAGCGTACGGTCGGTATCGGCGTCATCTCCCCCGAGCAGGCCCAGGCCTGGGGCATGACCGGCGCGATGCTGCGCGGCTCGGGTATCGCCTGGGACCTGCGCAAGAAGCAGCCGTACGCCGCGTATGCGGACATGGACTTCGACATCCCGGTGGGCGTGAACGGCGACTGCTACGACCGTTACCTGGTGCGCATCGAGGAGATGCGCCAGTCGAACCGCATCATCCAGCAGTGCGTGGCGTGGCTTAAGGCCAACCCCGGTCCGGTGATGGTGCAGAACTACAAGGTCGCGCCGCCGAGCCGTGAAGAAATGAAGACGGACATGGAAGCGCTGATCCACCACTTCAAGCTCTTCACCGAAGGCTATGGCGTGCCCGCGGGCGAGACCTATGCCGCGGTCGAAGCGCCTAAGGGCGAGTTCGGCTGCTACCTGGTGTCCGACGGTGCGAACAAGCCTTTCCGCGTGCACCTGCGCGCGCCGGGCTTCGCGCACCTGTCCTCGATCGACGCCATCGTCAAGGGCCACATGCTCGCCGACGTCGTCGCGATGATCGGCACCTACGATCTCGTCTTCGGCGAAGTCGACCGCTAAGTCGACGGAGTGAACTGAATCATGAAAGCCACCGGTCATTTCGAGCAGGTCAAGGACGTCGATCCCCTCGCCGTGCTCAACGATCACACCCGCGCCCACATCGACCACTGGGTGTCCAAGTTCCCGCCGGACCGCAAGCGCTCGGCGCTGATCCAGGGCCTCATGGGCGCGCAGGAACAGAACCAGGGTTACCTCACGGACGAACTGATCACCGCGGTCGCGAAGTACCTCGACCTGCCGGCGATCTGGGCCTACGAGATCGCGAGCTTTTACTCGATGTTCGAGACCTCGCCCGTCGGCCGCAACAACGTCGCCATCTGCACCAACATTTCCTGCTGGCTCAACGGTGCCGAAGGCATCGTTCGCCACTGCGAGAAGAAGCTCGGCATCAGGACCGGCGAGAGCACGGCCGACGGCCGCATCTATCTCAAGCAGGAAGAGGAGTGCCTGGCCGCATGCGCCGGCGCGCCGATGATGGTCGTCAACGGTCACTACCACGAGAAGCTGACGACCGAAGCGGTCGACGCGATCCTCGACGATCTCAAGTGAGGTAAGGGCAATGGCTAGCACTACCGGTCCGGTCGGACCCGCACCGCAGGAACACCAGGTCGTCTACACGACCCTGCATTTCGAAAAGCCCTGGGCCCTCGAGAGCTACGAGAAGGTCGACGGCTACAAGGCCTGGCGCAAGATCCTCGCCGAGAAGCCCGATCCGGCCGCGCTGATCGAAGAGATCAAGAAGAGCGCGCTGCGCGGCCGCGGCGGCGCTGGCTTCCCCACGGGCCTGAAGTGGTCGTTCATGCCGCGCACCGCGCCGGGCCAGAAGTACATCCTGTGCAATTCGGACGAATCCGAGCCGGGCACCTGCAAGGACCGTGACATCCTGCGCTTCAACCCGCACTCGGTCATCGAAGGCCTGGCGATCGCCTGCTACTGCACGGGCTCGACCGTCGCCTACAACTACCTGCGCGGCGAGTTCCACCACGAGCCGTTCGAGCACATCGAGGAAGCCCTCAAGGAAGCTTATGCGGCCGGCCTGCTGGGCAAGGACATCGGCGGTTCGGGCATCGACGTGGACATCTACAACGCCCTCGGCGCCGGCGCGTACATCTGCGGCGAAGAAACCGCGCTGATGGAATCGCTGGAAGGCAAGAAGGGCCAGCCGCGCTTCAAGCCGCCGTTCCCGGCCGGTTTCGGCCTGTACGGCCGTCCGACCACGATCAACAACACCGAGACCTATGCCTCGGTGCCGGCCATCCTGCGCAACGGCGCGGAGTGGTTCCTCAACCTTGGCAAGCCGAACAACGGCGGACCGAAGATCTTCTCGGTGTCGGGCCACGTCAACAACCCGGGCAACTTCGAGATCAGGCTGGGCACCTCGTTCGCCGACCTCCTGCAGATGGCCGGCGGCGTGCGCAACGGCAACAAGCTCAAGGCGGTGATCCCGGGCGGCTCCTCCATGAAGGTGCTGCCTGCCGAAAAGATCATGGAATGCACGATGGACTACGACTCGCTGCAGAAGGCGGGTTCGGGCCTGGGTTCGGGCGCCGTGATCGTGATGGACGAGACTACCTGCATGGTTCGCGCCTGCCACCGCATCGCGCGCTTCTACATGGCGGAATCGTGCGGCCAGTGCACGCCGTGCCGCGAAGGCACCGGCTGGATGTACCGCGTGCTGTCGCGCATCGTCGAAGGCAAGGGCACCGAGGACGACCTGCATCGCCTGAAGGCGGTCGCGGGCCAGATCGAAGGCCACACCATCTGCGCCTTCGGCGAAGCGGCCGCATGGCCGGTGCAGGGCTTCCTGTACCACTTCTGGCACGAATTCGAATACTTCGTGAAGCATGGCCGTTCGCTCGTCGACGGTCCGGCTGACACGGTCACCACTGGAGTCGCTGCATGAGTGCGCAGCCCGTAGCCAATGCCGCGCCGGATCTCGTCAACATCGAGATCGACGGCGTTCCGGTGCAGATAGCCAAGGGGTCGATGATCATCCAGGCGGCCGATGCCGTCGGTATCCCCATCCCGCGCTTCTGCTACCACCGCAAGCTCCCGATCGCCGCCAACTGCCGCATGTGCCTGGTGGAAATCGAGAAGATGCCGAAGCCGGCGCCGGCCTGCGCCACGCCGGTGGGCGAGGGCATGAAGGTCTTCACGCGTTCGGACAAGGCGCTCAAGTCGCAGCGCAACGTGATGGAGTTCCTGCTCATCAACCATCCGCTCGACTGCCCGATCTGCGACCAGGGCGGCGAGTGTGAACTGCAGGACGTGTCGCTCGGCTACGGCCGTTCGGTGTCGCGCTTCAACGAGCGCAAGCGCACCGTGGCCGACGAGAACCTCGGTCCGCTGATCGCCACCGAGATGACCCGCTGCATCCAGTGCACGCGCTGCGTCCGCTTCACCAGCGAGATCGCCGGCACGTACGAACTTGGTGGCATGAGCCGCGGCGAGAACCTGGAGATCGGCACCTACATCGGCAAGACGATCGAAAGCGAACTGTCGGGCAACATCATCGACGTCTGCCCGGTCGGCGCGCTGACCAACAAGCCGTTCCAGTTCCAGGCGCGCGCCTGGGAACTGATCGCGCGCCCGTCCATCGGGTACCACGACGCGCTGGGCTCGAACCTGTGGATGCACACGCGCCGTGGCGAAGTGCTGCGCAACGTGCCGCGCGACAACGAGACCATCAACGAGTGCTGGCTCTCGGACCGTGACCGCTACAGCCACCAGGGCCTGTACGCTGCCGACCGCGTCAAGGCGCCGATGGTGAAGCGCAACGGCCAGTGGTCGGCCACCACGTGGGACGATGCGCTGTCGGTCGCGCGCGAGGCGCTGAGGAGCGTCGCGGGTTCCGACCTCGGCGTGCTGGTGCACGGTGCCACCTCGAACGAGGAGGGCGAACTGCTCGTCCGTCTCGCCCGCGGCCTGGGCAGCGCCCACATCGACCACCGCCTGCGCCAGCTCGACTTCGCCGACAACGCGTTCGCGAAGCCGTTCGCCTCCACCATCGCGTCGTTCGAGAAGGTGAACGCCGCGCTGCTGGTCGGTTCCGACCTGCGTCAGGAAGTGCCGCTCCTCAACCATCGCCTCCGCCAGGCGGTGAAGAAGGGCGCGAAGGTGTACGCGGTCAATCCGGCGCACTTCAATTTCAACTACCCGCTGGCCGGCGAATCGGTTGCCGCACCGCACGCGCTGGTGAACGAGCTCCTGGTGCTGGCCAAGGCGGCCGGCGAAAACGGCGCATCGGTGCCGGAATCGCTGGCCCCGGCGCTGCAGGGCGTCGAAACGACCGACGCCCATCGCGACGCCTTCAAGGCGCTCTCGACCGACGGCGCGATCGTTGTCTTCGGCCACGCCGCGGCAACGCACCCGGAAGCGTCCTGGCTGCGCGCCATCGCCCGCTTCATCGCGCAGGCCTCGGGTGCCGCCTTCAACGAGATCCCGGTCGGCGCGAACGCGCTGGGCCTCTCCGCGGTGGGCGTGCTGCCCGGCGCGGGCGGCCTCGATGCGCGCGCCATGCTGGCGCAGCCGCGCAAGGGCTATGTGCTTTACAACGTCGAGCCGCCGCACGACTTCGCCGACGGCGCACTCGCGCTGCAGGCGATGCACTCGGCGCAGACCGTGGTGGCGTTCGCCGCCTTCGCGGGCGAGGCGTTGAAGGACTCGGCGGACGTGATCCTGCCGATCGGCCTCACGCCGGAGATCGACGCCACGCTGGTGAACGTCGAAGGCAATGCGCAGACCGTGCTCGCCGGTGCGAAGGCCCCGGGCGACGCGCGTCCGGGCTGGAAGGTGCTGCGTGCCCTCGGTGGCGCGCTGGACCTCCCGGGCTTCGAGTTCGACGACCTCGCCGGCCTGCGCGACGGGCTCACCGAGCGCGCCTCGGAGACCCGCCAGCAACTCGCACCGCGTGGCGCGGGCGTGAGCTTCTCGCGCCTGGCCACCACGCCGATCTATCGCGGCGACGCCGTGCTCCGCCGTGCCGGCGCGCTCAACGCGCATCCGCTGAACCGCCCGGCCGCCATCCGCATCCATGCGGACGACGCCGGCACGCTCGGTCTCGCCGCCGGCGGCAATGCCCGCATCGGCGATGCCGTCCTGCCGGTGGCGATCGATGCCGCGGTGCCCAAGGGCGCCGTGTGGATCGAAGCCGCGCATCCCGAAACCGCCATGCTGCCCCCGTACGGCGCGGCCATCACCCTGAGCAAGGCATAACCATGGCCGATCAACTCTTCGACCACCTGTTGATGCCCGTGCTGTTCATCGTGGCGATCATGCTGCCGCTGATCATCGCGGTGGCCATGTTCGTCTACTGGGAACGCAAGGTCATCGGCTGGATGCACGTGCGCATGGGGCCGAACAAGATCGGCCCCCTCGGCATGCTCCAGGCCTTCGCGGACGTGGTCAAACTGCTGCTGAAGGAAGTGATCCTTCCGACCAACGCGAACAAGTTCCTGTATTACCTCGCGCCCATGCTGGCCCTCGTGCCCGCCATGGCGGCGTGGGCGGTGGTGCCGTTCGGCCCCGAGACCGTGCTCGCCAACGTCAACGCCGGCGTGCTCTACCTGCTCGCGATGACCTCGATGGGCGTGTACGGCATCATCCTCGCCGGCTGGGCCTCGAACTCGCGCTACGCCATGCTCGGTGCCATGCGCGCGGCCGCCCAGGTCATCTCCTACGAGCTGGCGATGGGCATGTCGATCGTGTGCGTCCTGGTGCTGACCGGCAGCCTGAACCTCACGGCGATCGTCAACGCGCAGAGCGGCAACTTCTTCGACTGGTTCTGGCTGCCGCTGCTGCCGGTGTTCGTCATCTACTTCGTCTCGGGCGTGGCCGAAACCAACCGCGCGCCCTTCGACGTGGCCGAAGGCGAGTCCGAGATCGTGGCCGGCTTCCACGTGGAATATTCCGGTTCCGCGTTCGCCATCTTCTTCCTGGCCGAATACGCCAACATGATCCTGGTGAGCTTCCTCGCCTCGATCCTGTTCATGGGCGGCTGGCTGTCGCCGTTCCCGGAATCCTGGGGCCTCATCGGCCACGGCGGCTTCCACTGGCTGTTCATCAAGGCCTTCATCTTCGCCTTCCTGTTCCTGTGGTTCCGCGCGAGCTTCCCGCGCTACCGCTATGACCAGATCATGCGCCTCGGCTGGAAGGTCTTCATCCCCATCACCATCGTCTGGGTCCTCGTCGCCGGCTGCATGAAGTATTTCGGCTGGGTCCACCTCGGCACGGGAGCCTGAAAGCCATGACCCGCGTTACCCATTACTTCAAGAGCCTCCTGCTCATCGAGCTGCTCCAGGGCATGGCGCTGACCATGCGCTACATGTTCAAGCCGAAGTACACGATGCGCTACCCGATGGAGCACATCCCCAAGTCGAACCGCTTCCGCGGCCTGCACGCCCTGCGCCGTTACGCCAACGGCGAAGAGCGCTGCATCGCGTGCAAGCTGTGCGAGGCGGTGTGCCCGGCGCTGGCGATCACCATCGATTCGGCCCCGCGCGCCGAGGACGGCCAGCGCCGTACCACGCGCTACGACATCGACCTGTTCAAGTGCATCTTCTGCGGCTTCTGCGAAGAGAGCTGCCCGGTCGACTCGATCGTCGAGACGCACGTGCACGAGTACCACTTCGAACATCGTGGCGAGAACGTGGTGACGAAGGCCCAGCTGCTGGCCATCGGCGACCGTTTCGAGCAGGACATCGCTGCCGCCCGCGCTCAGGACGCGGCGTACCGCTGAGCGCCCGGAGAACCATGCGATGAATACCGACCTGCTTCAACTCATCTGTTTCTACTTCTTCGGCGCCGTGGCCGTCATCGGCGGCCTGATGGTCATCTCGGTGAAGAACTCGGTGCATGCCGTGCTCTCGCTGGTGCTGACCTTCTTCAGCATGGCCTGCGTATGGCTGCTGGCCGAAGCGGAGTTCCTCGCCATCGCCCTCGTGGTGGTCTACGTGGGCGCGGTGATGGTGCTGTTCCTCTTCGTGGTGATGATGCTCGACATCAAGCAGGAGGCGGTCCGCGAGGGCTTCATCCGCTACCTGCCGGTGGGCATCGTGGTCGCCGCGGTCATGCTGGCCGAAATGCTCGCGATGATCGGCGTGAAGGCGATGCACGCGCACACCCTCGGCCCCAACCCCGCCGGCGATTCCAACGTCGCGTGGCTGGGCCAGGCGCTCTACACCGAGTTCCTGCTGCCGTTCGAGATCGCCGCGCTGATCCTGACCGTGGGCATCGTCGCCGCGGTGGCCCTGACCCTGCGCCAGCGCCTGGGCGTGCGCCATCAGTCCGCCTCGCAGCAGGTGGCCGTGAAGGCTGCCGACCGCGTCCGCATCGTGAAGGTTGCCGTCGAGCAGCAGGCATCGGTGTCACCGGCACCGGTCGTCGTGCCCCCGCAGGAGAACGCCCCGTGATCACGCTTTCCCATTACATCGTCCTCGGCGCGATCCTGTTCTGCATCGCCGTCGCCGGCCTGTTCATCAATCGCAAGAACGTGATCGTGCTGCTCATGGCGATCGAGCTGATGCTCCTCGCGGTGAACACCAACTTCGTGGCCTTCTCGCGCTTCTTCGGCGACGTGGGCGGCCAGGTGTTCGTGTTCTTCATCCTCACCGTGGCCGCGGCGGAATCCGCCATCGGCCTGGCGATCCTGGTCCTGCTGTTCCGCAACCGCAGCACGATCAACGTCGCCGAAATCGACAGCATGAAGGGTTGATCCGATGAGTCTTTCGCTTTCAATCCTGCTGACGATCGCCCTCGCGCCGCTGGTGGGCTCGATCCTGGCCGGCCTGTTCGGCAGGACGATCGGCCGGGCAGGGGCGCACACCGCGACCATCCTCGGCGTGGCGATCGCCTGCGGCCTGTCGTTCTACGTGCTGTACCAGCTGGTCTGGGGCGGGGCGCAGAACCTCAACCAGGACGTCTACACCTGGTTCGAGATCGGCCGCTTCCACGCCTCCGTCGGCTTCATGGTCGACCGCCTCACCGCCATGATGATGGTGGTGGTCACCTTCGTGTCGCTGCTGGTGCACCTGTACACCATCGGCTACATGGCGGACGACCCGGGCTACCAGCGCTTCTTCAGCTACATCTCGCTGTTTACCTTCTCGATGTTGATGCTCGTCATGAGCAACAACTTCATGCAGCTGTTCTTCGGCTGGGAAGCGGTGGGCCTGGTGTCTTACCTGCTGATCGGCTTCTGGTACAAGCGCCCCACGGCGATCTTCGCCAACCTCAAGGCCTTCCTGGTCAACCGTGTGGGGGACTTCGGTTTCCTGCTCGGCATCTCGGCGATCCTGTACTTCCTGGGCACGCTGGACTACCAGACCGCCTTCGATCACGCACCGGAGCTTGTCGGCAAGACGCTGCAGATCACGCAGAACCACGCGTGGGATGCCGCCACGGTGATCGGCGTGCTGCTGTTCATCGGTGCCATGGGCAAGTCGGCCCAGGTGCCGCTGCACGTGTGGCTGCCCGACTCGATGGAAGGCCCGACCCCCATTTCGGCGCTCATCCATGCCGCCACGATGGTGACCGCGGGCATCTTCATGGTCGCCCGCATGTCGCCGCTGTTCGAGCTGACCGATGCCGCGCTGTCGTTCATCCTCGTGATCGGCTCCACCACGGCGCTGTTCACCGGCCTGATCGGCATCGTGCAGAACGACATCAAGCGCGTGATCGCGTACTCGACGCTCTCGCAGCTCGGCTACATGACCGTGGCGCTCGGCGTATCCGCCTATAGCGGCGCCGTGTTCCACCTGATGACCCACGCCTTCTTCAAGGCGCTGCTGTTCCTCGGCGCCGGCTCGGTCATCATCGGCATGCACCACGAGCAGGACATGCGCTACATGGGCGGCCTGCGCAAGTACATGCCGGTCACCTGGATCACGATGTGGATCGGTTCGCTGGCGCTCGCCGGTACGCCGTTCTTCGCCGGCTTCTATTCGAAGGACGCCATCATCGAGGCCGTCGGCGAATCGCATCGCTGGGGCGCCGGTTACGCATACTTCTGTGTGCTCGCGGGCGTGTTCGTCACCTCGCTGTACAGTTTCCGCCTGCTCTACATGACCTTCCACGGGAAGGAACGCTTCACGGTCAGCCACCACGCCCACGGGCATGGCCACCACGATGCGCATGCGGCGCACGACGATGCCCATGGCGACACGCACAAGGAAGATCCGCACCACGAGCCGGGCGTGCTCGAGCACGCGCCGCACGAGTCGCCCTGGGTGGTGACGGTGCCGCTGGTGCTGCTGGCCATTCCGTCGGTCCTCATCGGCTTCTTCACCGTGGGCCCGATGCTGTTCGGCGACTGGTTCGGCAAGGCCATCCACGTGGACGAGGCCAACAACGTGCTGGGTGAGCTCGCCCATGAGTTCCACGGCGCGCTCGCCATGGCTCTGCACGGCTTCGCCGCCGCGCCGTTCTGGCTGGCCTTCGCCGGCTTCGCCGTGGCCACCTACGTGTACCTGTTCAACCCGTCCGTCGCCGACAAGGCGAAGAACGCGCTGAAGCCGGTGTACACGCTGCTCGACCGCAAATACTGGATCGACGAACTCTACTTCGCGGTGTTCGCGAAGGGAGGCGTGAAGCTGGGTGAAGGCCTCTCGAAGGTGGGCGATGCCGCCATCATCGACGGTGCCGTCGTCAACGGTTCCGCCAACCTCGTGCAGCGCATCGCCAGCGGCACCCGCCGCCTGCAATCCGGATTCCTCTTCCACTACGCGTTCGCCATGATCCTCGGTCTGATCCTGCTCCTCGGCGGGTACTGGCTGATCGGGCAATAAGGGAAACGAGCTCTATGTCGAATCACTTGCTCAGCCTGCTGATCTGGCTCCCGGTCGTCGGCGCCATTCCGGTGCTGCTCGCCGGCGCCGGCCGGCCTGGCCTCGCCCGATGGATCTCGCTGCTGGTCGCGGTCGCCACCTTTGCCGCCAGCCTGGCCCTCCTGCCTGCCTACGACGCCACCACCGGTACGCTCCAGCTGGGCGAATCGATGAGCTGGATCCCGTCGCTCGGCATCAACTACTCGCTCGCGGTAGACGGCATCTCGATCGCCCTGATCATCCTCACGACCTTCGTCCAGATCCTGGTGATCGTGGGCGCGTGGGAAATCATCCAGAACAAGCCGCACCAGTACATGGCCGCGATGCTGGCTTTGGAAGGCATGATGATCGGCGTGTTCTGCGCCACGGACGCGCTGCTGTTCTACGTCTTCTTCGAAGCCATGCTGATCCCGATGTTCATCATCATCGGCATCTGGGGTGGCCCGCGCCGCGTCTACGCCACGCTGAAGTTCTTCATCTACACGTTCTTCGGCTCGATCTTCATGCTGATCGGCCTGATTTACCTGTACCACAAGACCGGCGGCAGCTTCGCCATCGCGGACATGGCCAACGTCCACCTGACGCTGACCGAGCAGAGCTGGCTGTTCTTCGCCTTCCTGCTGGGCTTCGCGATCAAGGTGCCGATGGTGCCGGTGCACACCTGGCTACCCGACGCCCACGTCGAGGCGCCTACCGGCGGTTCGGTGGTGCTGGCGGCGGTCATGCTGAAGATCGGCGGCTACGGTTTCCTGCGCTTCAGCCTGCCCATCACGCCGGACGCCTCGCACGAGTTCGCCTGGCTGGTGATCGTGCTGAGCCTGATCGCGGTCTGCTACATCGGCTACATCGCGCTGGTGCAGCAGGACATGAAGAAGCTGGTGGCCTATTCGTCGATCGCCCACATGGGCTTCGTCACGATGGGCATCTTCATCGGCTTCCTGCTGGTTCGCGAAACGAACAACCCCGATGCCGCCCGCCTCGGCATGCAGGGCGCGATGGTGCAGATGATCTCGCACGGCTTCATTTCCGGCGCGATGTTTACCTGCATCGGCGTGCTTTACGACCGCATGCATACGCGCCAGATCAAGGACTACGGCGGCGTCATCAACGTCATGCCGATCTTCGCGCCGTTCTACGTGTTGTTCGCCATGGCCAACAGCGGCCTGCCGGGCACCAGCGGTTTCGTCGGCGAGTTCATGGTCATCCTGGCCTCGTTCAGCGCCAATCCGTGGATCGCGCTGTTTGGCGCCTTCACCCTGATCATCGGCGCGGCCTACACGTTGTGGATGGTGAAGCGCGTGCTCTGGGGCGACATCAAGAACAAGCACGTGGCGGAACTGAAGGACGTCAACGGTCGCGAGATCTTCGTGCTGGGCGCCTTCGCGGCCGGCGTGCTGGTCCTCGGCGTCTGGCCGGAGCCGCTGGTCCACCTGATGGATGCGTCCGTTGCTCGTATCGTCGAGCAGCTGGCCATCACCAAAGTCTGAGCGGGAACTATCCATGCCGAGTATCAACGACATCCTGATCCTGCTCCCCGAGGTTTACCTCGTTCTGGCGGCTTGCGTGCTGCTCCTTCTGGATGCGTACCTGAAGCCGGCCCAGAAGGGCACGGTGCACTGGCTTTCCATCCTGGTGGTGCTGGTCGGTGCCTACCTCGTCGTCAGCGGCCAGCCGGAGAGCCCCGTGACGGCCTTCAGCGGCATGTTCGTCCGCGACGGCGTGGCCGAGGTGCTGAAGCTGTTCTCGCTGCTGATCATGGCGGTGATCTTCGTCTACGCACGGCCGTACCTGAAAGAGCGGGCGATTCCGTTCGGCGAGTTCTATACGCTGTCGATCTTCGCCACCGTCGGCATCATGTTCCTGGTGTCCGCCGGCAGCCTGGTCACGGTGTACCTGGGCCTCGAGCTGCTTACGCTCTCGTCGTATGCGCTGGTCGCCCTGAACCGCGATTCGCGCCTGTCCTCGGAAGCGGCCATCAAGTACTTCGTCCTGGGCGCGCTGGCCTCGGGCATGCTGCTGTACGGCATGTCGATGGTCTACGGCGCCACGCACAGCCTCGACCTGCACACGATCCATGCCGCCATCGTCGGCGCCGAGTGGAAGACGCTGTTGCTGTTCGGTCTGGTCTTCATGATCGTGGGCATCGGCTTCAAGCTGGGTGCCGCGCCGTTCCACATGTGGATTCCGGACGTCTACCAGGGCTCGCCGACCGCCGTGACCGTGTTCATCGGTTCGGCGCAGAAGCTGGCGGCCTTCGGCATGGCCTACCGCTTGCTGTCCACCGGCATGGGCGACATCGCCGGGGGCACGACGGGCCTGGCCCCGCAGTGGCAGATGATGCTGGCCGTGCTGGCGGTGCTGTCGCTGGCCATCGGTAACCTCGTGGCCATCGTGCAGTCGAACCTGAAGCGCCTGCTGGCCTATTCGACCATCTCGCACATGGGCTACCTGCTGGTCGGCCTGGTGAACGCGGGCCCGGAGGGCTACTCGGCCTCGATGTTCTATGCGGTGAGCTACGCGCTCACCAGCGCAGCGGCCTTCGGCATGATCCTGGTGCTGTCGCGCTCGGGCTTCGAATGCGAAGAGATCGACGACCTGCGCGGCCTGAACCAGCGTTCGCCGTGGTTCGCCTTCATGATGCTGCTGGTGATGTTCTCGCTGGCCGGCGTGCCGCCGCTGTTCGGCTTCTTCGGCAAGCTGCTGGTACTGAAGGCCGCCATCGACGCCGGCATGCTCTGGCTGGCCGTTGTGGGCGCCGTATTCGCCATCATCGGCCTGTACTACTACCTGCGCGTGGTCAAGGTGATGTACTTCGACGCGCCGGCGGAAGGTAAGGACGTGCACGCACGCGCCGACGCACCGGCTCGCTGGGTGCTGTCGATCAACGCACTCGCACTGCTGGTGCTCGGCTTCACCTGGGCGCCGCTGCTGGCCTGGTGCCAGAGGGCGTTCGCGGGCTGAGTCCGCGAAAAGAAAACGCAGAACAAAAGGGCGTCGCATACGGCGCCCTTTTTTATGCCTGCCTGGAATAGCAGAGCCGTGCGGAAATTTTTTCGCACGCTCGTAAGAAAGGGGCTTGCAAGAATCCGGCCACCTCCATATACTTGCTGACTCTGATGCGGGGTGGAGCAGTCTGGCAGCTCGTCGGGCTCATAACCCGAAGGTCGTAGGTTCGAATCCTACCCCCGCTACCAGCTTTATAAGGCGCGAACTTCGGTTCGCGCCTTTTCTTTTTCCAATAGGTCACCCGCCATCGCGGACCCGAGTCATGGAGTCCACCAGACGGGAGGTCGACCGGCACATGCGGCGCGTGCGCACGGGGATTAAGTTTTCCCCGAATCCACAAGGAGTAGCGGCATGCGCACGATTGGAAACATCATCTGGTTCGTCTTCGGTGGCCTGGTGATGGGGCTTGGCTGGTGGCTCGCGGGGTTGGTCGCTCTGATCACCATCGTCGGCATTCCCTGGGCGCGGTCCTGCTTCGTCATCGGCACGTTCGCCTTCTTCCCGTTCGGGAAGGAAGCCGTGGACCGCGAGCAGCTTTCCGGCCGCGGCGACATCGGTACCAGTGTGTTCGGCACGCTCGGGAACATCATCTGGTTTGTCTTCGCGGGCCTGTGGCTGGCCATCGGCCATCTGTGCTCGGCGGTGGCATGCTGCCTGACGATCATCGGCATTCCTTTCGGCATCCAGCACCTCAAGCTCGCCGGCATCGCCCTCGCGCCCATCGGCAAGACCGTCGTCAGCAGCGACCTGGCCGACGCATCGCGCCGGTACAACGCCGATGCGACCGTGCGGAGGATGCGCGGCGCCGCGTGAGGTCACTTCAGACGAGGCCACCGCGGTCAACGGCGATACCTTGGATGCATGACATGAAATGGATGGGTAGTCTCTTCGTGCTCGTCATGAGCCTCGCCCTGGCGGCCTGCAATCAGGATGCGCTCATCGCGAAATTTACGCCGCATCCCGAGGCGGAGATAGCGAAACAAGCCATCGACGACTGGCGTGGCGGCCGCATCGAGGCGCTTCGCGCCCTGCTTGCGTCGTCGGTTCAGGACGGGGTGACGGACGAACAATTCACCGCCTGGGCTGCCGAGTTTCCCAAGGGGGAGCCGCGCTCGGTGAAGGTGGTGGGTGCGACCACGCACATCCAGAGCGGCGAGCGTCGCTACGACCTTACTTACGAATATGAATTCCAGGGCGAGTGGCTCGTCGCGACCACGGTCATCCTGAAGAAGGGAAGCGAGGCCAAGGTCGTGGCTATCCATGGCCAGGTGTTCAAGCACTCGCTCGAGCAGATCAATGCCTTCACCTTGCGGAACAAGGGTGCACTGCACCTGCTCATGCTTGCCCTTGCGGTGGCATCGCCGTTGTTCTGCATCGCGGCGTGCGTTGTCTGCATCCGCACGCCCATGCGCCGCCGCAAGGTCCTCTGGGCATTGTTCACCCTGGTCGGTGCGGTCACCGTGCACTTCAACTGGACGACGGGACAGGCAAGTTTCTCACCGGTGTCTTTCCAGTTGCTGGGTTCATCGGTGTTTTCCGCGCCTTATGGTCCCTGGATGCTCGGTGTCTCGCTGCCCATTGGCGCGATCATCTTTCTCCTGCGTCGCAAGGCCTTGATCAAGGCGTGACCCGGCCAGACGGATGCCTCCGTCCTTCAATCATCGAGGACGGAGGCATCCAGCGAGTCACTGCACGATGTTCGCCGTCACGTGATACACGCGCCCGCCCCAGCCGTCATTGGGGAAGGCGTCCGAGACCTTGAGGTACACAGGCCTGGAGCCGTCTGCACTGGTCCCGAGGTACGGCGTCAGGTCGATGCTGCGGTCGGCTTTGTTCGACCCGTCGGTAATAGGCCGGGTTTCCTGCAATACCGTCGTCCAGTGCTCGTTGTCCGGACTGACCTGCACCAGGAATTCCGCGTCGATGGTGAGCGTGACCTGCGCGGTAGCGGTGTCGGCCGGGAGCGGAAAGCGATAGGTGAAGTGCGCGTTCCCGTCGGCGAAGCGATTCTGTACGCCGTTGCTCTGCGAGTGATCGGGATCGAACAGCCACGGATTCTCGTCGACCGTGCCCGTATCGAAATCGATCTTATGCGCCACCAGCACGTCGGCCTGGGTGCTGAAACGCAGACCTGCGGCTGACAGGTTGGCGGTGACCAGGTGGTGTCCGTCCGTTGCCGAGGCAGGCACGGTGACCGTCAAGGGAACGGTGCGGGTGACCGGGACCGCGTTGCCGTGCGGCTGAAGCGGCAACAGGGTGGCGCGGGGCGAGGCGCTCCACCCCGAGGGGGCATCGATGGAAGCGACGGCAATCAGCGGGAAGAACCCGGTGGCCGATGCGCCGAGATCGATGCCGAGCTTCGTGGCACCCGAGGCGGAGGGCATGATCACCGGTTGCGCCGGCGACATGGTCGCGGCCAGCGAGGCCAACGGTATCGCCCTGGGGACGGCACCGATCAGGGCGCTGAGCGCGCTGGCCTGGGTGCGCCAGTCGAATACGTTCGGATGATCGTCGGAACTGGCGCCGGACCAGCGGGTGCCGAGCCGGCCGGCGGCGTCGCGGTCTTTGTTCCAGACCGTCTCGGCCTGCTCGTCGAGGAAGGTCGCGTACCGGCGATCATGCGTCGTGTCGACGAGGTCGGTCCAGTAACGCATGAAGATGCCCTTGAACTGCTTGGCGTTGTCGTCGCAGGTCTGGTCCGTGGCATCGCAGGTCTCGGTCAGGGTGCCGTCGCTGACCAGGCCGTCCGGACCGATCGCGGCATCGGCGAGCCGTTTCACCGTGGCCAGGACGTTCGGGTCTTTCGTGGCGCGCCACAGTTCCAGGCCGCCGCCGATCGCCAGGCCCTGGTTGTAGGTCCACACGTTCTGGCCGTTGTTGGTGCACGCGTCGGTGAGACCATCGTTGACCAGTCCATCGGCATTGATCATGCCGCTGCCCTGGAACCACGACCAGGCCGTGCGCGAGCGGCTCAACCACAAGGTGTCGCCGGGAATCCGGTTGTGCAGTTCAGCGGTGAGTCGAATCCACAGTCCATTGGTGATGGCATTCTTGTAGGTGCGTTCCGCATTCCACCAGACGCCACCGCCGCAAGTGCTGCTGTCCCAGTAGCCATAGACGTAATTGGCGATGGTGACCGCCATGTCCAGGTACTTGGGGTTGCCGGTAAGGTCGTATGCCTGCAGCCACGTCAGGCCCCACCATTCGGAATCGTCGATGGCCCGGCTGGTGAAATTGCCGAGCAGGGGGTCGCCCGACAGCTCGCCGGCGGGGAACGCGCCCTTGTCCTTCTCGAAGGTATTGTCCAGCTGGCTGAGGTAGCGGCGATCGCCGGTGCGCTGCATGTAGTCGCCGATCGTCTGCAAGGCGACTGCGGAATTCCACCAGCTGGACGGGAACCAGGCCTTCCCGGGGTCATAGGAACCCATCAACACATCCGCTGCCACCCTGGCACGGGCCATGGCCGCCGGTCCGTCGGCGTGAGGAGTGGATGGGGCGGCCCGGTCCGCTGCCGCGACGGGGAAGGAGGCGGCCAGCGCAGTAAGGCCGGCCACGGCCAACAGCGCCTGGCATCGCAGGCGCAGTCCGGAAAACTCGATCTTCAGGTTCACGTCTGAAGTGCTCCTCATTGGACACCCACGAACGGGGCCTACGACTCCCCCTGCAGTACGGCCGGACCGTGGGCGGTGATCCGGCACGGAAACTGCTTGCATAGGCCATTTAGACGTCTAAATTTGAAACGGCCCGTGCGATCTGCCCAGTGTGGCAGAGGCGGTCGGCGAATAGTGAGACCCCGGTCAACCCCAGGCGCCCGCCATGGGCCGCGCCTGGATGCACATGTGAGGCCTCTTACTTCCCGCCGGTGGAGAACACAGGGTCCTTCAGGCCGACAAGGGCGTGCGATCCGCCGCTTTGCATCTCGAGCACGACGACCTCGTTGCGCCCCTCGCGCAACCAAGACGGCGGCACGTAAAGCGTGCGCTGGGGGCCGACGCTCCAGAAGCGGCCGAGGTGGTGGCCGTTGATCCAGGCATTGCCCTTGTTCCAGCCACGCATGTCGAGGAAGGTGCCTCCGCCGACCTTGGAAAGTTCGAAGGAGCCATGCCAGAAGGCGGGGCCCTGCGGTTGTGCGCCCGCCTTGAAGGACAGGCCGGAGAGATCGTCCAGCGGCAGGGGATAGACGGACCAGTTCGTGAGGTCCAGGCCGCCGATCAGGACCGAGCCGGTGATGCCCTTGTTCTCGTCCGCCATGCCCGGGTCGATGTTGATGCGGCCCATGTTTTCGACCAGCAGGTCGAGCGTGCTGCCGGCCGTGAGGTTCACCGGCAGCTCGTGTTCCTGCTTGCCACGCGAGAGTGTTCCGAGCGGCTTTCCGTCGGCGAGGATCGTGGCGTAGTCGTGCACGTCGTCCACTTCCAGCTTGCCGTTCGCAGCCGATGCCAGCTTCTTTCGATAAAGGATGAGGCCGTAGTTCTGGCCGAAGGCTTCCATGCCCTGCGGCGTGACGGTGGTCTGCGCTTTGGACAGGCGGGGCAGGGCGTCGAGCAGGCCGACCGACTCGCCCAGTTCGAAGCGGGGGATGGCGATCGTCGGCGACGAGGCCGGTACGGGAGGCAGTGTTTCGCCCTTGGGCAAATGTGCCGCGATGACCTTCCGGAACGCCATGTACTTCGGTGTTATCCGGCCGGCTTCGTCGATGGGCGAATCGTAGTCGTAACTGGTGGTCACCGGCAGATAATGGTTCTCCTCGTTGTTTGCGCCATTCATCCAGCCGAAATTCGTCCCGCCGTCGACCATGTAAAGGTTGAAGGAGACGTCATGGTCCAGCATCCAGCCCACGGCACCGGTCACTTCCTCCGTCGAGCGGGTCTTGTGCGGCTCGCTCCAGCGGTCGTACCAGCCTGTCCAGTACTCGCCGGACATGCGCGGCATGCCCTTCATGGAAGACTCGGAGCGCTGGAAGGCACGCTCCGTCTTCGCCGCGTCGCCCGTGAAGTTGATGACCGAAACGATGCCAGGAAGCGTGCCTCGGCTCATCCAGGTCGGTCCGGGGCCATTGGACATGAAGAGGGGCACGTCGAAGCCTGCGTCGACCATCTGCTTGCGGATCGCTTCCATGTAATCGCGATCGTTACCGACGTAACCGTATTCGTTTTCCACCTGCGCCATCAGGATGGGGCCGCCCCGCGTGCTCATCAGCGGAGCGAGTTCCTTGCCGAGGCGCTTGAACCAGGCTGCGCTGGCCTCGAGGAAGCGTGGATCGTAGGAACGGACCCGCAGTCCCGGAGTGCGCAGCAGCCAGGCGGGAAAGCCGCCGAACTCCCATTCGGCGCATACGAACGGACCCGGGCGTACGATCACGTTCAATCCTTCTTCCTGCGCGGTGCGCACGAAGGCGGCAATGTCATTGTTTCCGCTGAAATCGAATTTGCCGGGCTCGGGCTCGCTGACGTTCCAGAACGCGTAGGTGGTGATGGTATTGAGTCCCATCGCCTTGGCCTTGCGCATGCGATCGCGCCAGTCGGCGCGGGGGATGCGCGGATAGTGCATCTCGCCCGAGCGGATGACGTAGGGCTTGCCGTCGAGGAGGAAGTGCCCGTCCTTCACCGCGAAGTGCGGTGGCGCAGCGGCCAGGACGGTAGTGGAAAAGGCCGCCGAAGCGACGATGCAGGTCGAAAGGAGCAGGCTCAGGCGCTTCACGACAGCCTCCACGTTGAGAAGCTTCCGAAGGTACATAGGCTGCGGTTCATATCGCAAGCAAGCTGCAACGCTTCCTGATCCGACGTCCAGCAAGATCGGTCATGCGCGCGGGGTGCGGCCCCGTTACGCTTCGTGCATGACCGATCCATCCCAACAGCGCTTCCGCCGTGTGCTCGAATATGTCGACAGCCATCTGGACGGCGAACTGTCGCTGGACGTCCTGGCGGGCGTAGCGGCGTATTCGCCTCAGCATTTCCACCGCCGCTTCTCGGCGCTCACCGGGCTGCCGGTGCACCGTTATGTGCAGCTTTCCCGCTTCAAACGCGCGGCATGGCAGGCGGCCTTCCGCCCCGGGGTGTCCTTGACGGACGTTGCCCTGGATGCCGGGTATGAGAGCCCGGAAGCATTTTCGCGTGCATTCCGGCAGCGGCTCGGACAATCCCCGGCGGCGTTCCGTGAAGCACCCGACTGGCGCGTCTGGGCCACGGCGTGGCGTGAACTCGATGAAGCAAGGAGGTTCCATATGCCTGTAAGACACCATGCCGACGATGTGCGCATCGTGGATTTCCCCGAGACGGCGGTCGCGTGCCTTTCGCACGTGGGCCCTCCGGAGCGCATCGGCGAGACCATCCGCCGCTTCATTTCGTGGCGGCGTGCCAATGGGCTGCCGCCTTCGAATAACGCCACCTGGAACATCCTCTACGACGATCCCGAAACGACACCGCCGGAAACCTATCGTCTCGACCTGTGCGTGTCATGCGACGGAGTGGGGGCGAACGACACCGGAGTCGTCGCTGCGCGGATCCCGGGCGGGCGCTGCGCGATGCTGCGCCATACCGGATCCGATGCCCTCCTGGGCGATGCCATCCGTTTCCTTTACGGCGAGTGGCTTACCGGAAGCGGCGAAGAGCCGGGCGACGCGCCCCTGTTCCTCCGTCGCGTCGCCTTCTTTCCCGATGTCCCGGAGCACGAGGCGGTGACCGACATCTTCCTTCCGCTTGCGCAATAACTTGCGGAGTCGCCGCTGCTGACCAAGTGCTCCCTGGCGCCGACACCTCGGCTGCCGATTCTGCATGGTCTTATTTTGGGCGCCGCGTCACGGACTTTCGCTTCGCTCGCGACCGTTCGAGCTTCACGAAAGCCCCGCGAAAGATTGCGGCGCCATTGCTCAAAGGACAGGGGGAGCAAGTGGCGGGAAGGGTGGGGCAGCGCAATTTCCTGCGAATCGCGAAGCGGCCGGTGGATGCACCGGCCGACGGGGAAGGTGACGCCCAATCCAGAACGCCTGCAGTGTCAGGGCTTCCGCCTTGGCGGAAGCAATCTACGGGCTAATGGAAGGATCACTCATGAAGATCGATGCTTTTGCTTCTGGGATCTCTCGCAAGACAGTACTGACCGCGGCCATCGCGCTGGCGATGTCCACCCTTTCCGCGCACGCGGAAGACACCTGGGTATCCACGCGTACGCAAGCCGCGATGCTACCCGTCGCGGGCACGCAGACACTGGCCGCGGCGGCCACCACGGGTACGCCCACGGCTTCGGGCTACGCCCTGAACATGACCGGCTCCCCGCACATCGATGGCGCGGCCGTCACGGCGATGGCCGCCGACCAGCCGTTGCACATCTCGGTCAGCCTCAAGCTGCGCAACGCCGACCAGTTGGAATCGTTCCTCGCGGCCGTGACCACGCCGGGCAACCCCCAGTACGGAAAATTCCTCACGCCGGAGCAGTTCAAGGAGCGCTTTGCGCCGACGCAGGCGCAGGTCGACAAGGTCGTGGCGCACCTGCGCCATGCGGGCTTCAGCAACATCGACGTGGCGCCCAACAACCTGCTGATCTCGGCGGACGGTAACGCCGGTGCCGCGGTCAACGGTTTCCACACGTCGATCAAGCGCTTCAATGCGAACGGCCGCGAATACTTCGCGAACGATACGCCGGCCCTCGTGCCCGCCGCGCTGGGCGACTCCGTGCAGTCGGTGCTCGGTCTGCAGAACGTGTCCGTGAAGCGTCCGCTAAACCACGTGTACAAGCCCGCCGACGTTGTCGTGCCGGGTTCATCGATGACCACGCAGGCCGCCGCGGCAGTCAGTTCGCATCATCCGCAGGACTTCGCGGCGATCTACGGTGCCAGCGGTGTGCCGGCTGCGACCAACACGACCGTCGCCGTCATCACCTGGGGCTCGGTCACGCAGACCGTGACGGACCTCAACAGTTATACGGCCAGCGCCGGCCTGCCGACGGTGAATGCCACGATCACCAAGGTCGGCACCGGTACGTTCGCGAACGACCCCGACTCCAACGTGGAATGGTCGCTGGACAGCCAGGACATCGTGGGCATCGCCGGCGGTGTGCAGCATCTGATCTTCTATACGTCGGCCAACGGCGACTCGAGTTCCGGAGGCATCACCAACGCAGGCATCACCGCCACGTTCAATCGCGCGGTGACCGATAACCAGGCGAAGCTGATCAATGTCTCGCTCGGCGAAGACGAGACCGCGGCCGAGCAGTCCGGTACGCAGGCGGCCGACGACACCATCTTCCAGCAGGCCGTCGCGCAGGGCCAGACCTTCTCGGTGGCATCCGGCGATGCGGGCGTGTACCAGTGGTCGGCCGACCCGCAGTCGGGCTCGCCGGGCTATGTCGCCAACTCGGCCGGCACGGTGAAGATCGATCTCAACCACTACTCGGTCAGCGAACCCGCGAGCTCGCCGTACGTGATCCAGGTCGGTGGCACGACCTTGTCCACCAGCGGCACCAGCTGGACCGGCGAGACGGTGTGGAACGAAGGCCTTTCGGCTGTTTCGCCGCCGACCTACAACAACCTGCGCCTCTGGGCCACCGGTGGCGGTACCAGCCTGTACGAGACCGCCCCGTCGTGGCAGACGTCGGTCAGCAGTTCGACGAAGCGCGTCGGTCCGGACGTGGCGTTCGATGCCGCGTCGGCATCGGGCGCGCTCATCGTCGCGAACGGGTCGACCTATCAGGTGGGCGGTACCAGTCTTGCTTCGCCGTTGTTCGTGGGTGCCTTCGCACGCATCGAATCGGCGGCGAACAATGCCATCGGTTTCCCTGCCTCGAAGTTCTACCAGGCCTTCCCCGCGCAGGCCTCGCTGTTGCACGACGTAACCTCGGGCAACAATGGCTACCAGGGCCATGGCTATACCGCATCCACCGGTTTCGACGAGGCCACGGGTTTCGGCAGCTTCAACATCGCCGCGCTCAACGCCTACGCGCAAGCCAACTGGGTGAGCGGCGGCGGTGGCGGCAACACGCCGCCCGTGGCGAATTTCAGTGTCGCCACCAGTGGCCTCACTGCCACCTTCACCGACAGCTCCACGGACAGCGACGGCAGCATCGCTTCGCACTCCTGGAACTTCGGTGACGGCGCCACGTCCACGTCCACGAATCCGAGCCACACCTACGCGGCCGCCGGCACCTATACGGTGAGCGAGACGGTGACCGACAACGGCGGGTCGAGCAACACCAAGACTTCGTCGGTGACGGTCGGCTCCGGTGGCGGCGGCAACGTGTTGCAGAACGGCGTGGCCGTGACCGGTCTTTCGGCAGCGAAGAACGGACAGCTGAACTACACGGTCACGGTACCGTCCGGTGCGACCAACCTGAAGATCGCGATTTCAGGCGGTACCGGCGATGCCGACCTCTACGTGCGGCTCGGCGCCGCTCCGACGCTTTCGACCTACGACTGCCGTCCGTACGTCACGGGCAACACGGAAAGCTGCACGGCCACCGCGCCGACGCCGGGCACGTATTACGTGATGCTCAATGCCTACGCCGCGTTCTCGGGAGTGACGTTGAAGGCTACCTGGACCAACTAAGCTGAGAGTGATTTGGAGGCGCCGGCTAGCAAGAGCCGGCGCCTTTTTTTGTAGGAGCGCGCCCTGCGCGCGACAGCTTTTCGCGATCAAATAACAATCTTGGAGTCCTTCGCGACAAGCTGTCGCGCGCAGGGCGCGCTCCTGCAACACCGTGGCGTGAATTGTCCGGTCAGTGTCCGGACGAGGGCTGTCGTACCTCCCACAAACGGCGGAAACTGTGCTCATCCCTACCGAGGAGCGCACAGCCATGTCCCTTGCCGATATCGCCCTGATCGTCATCGACGCCCAGGAGTCTTTCCGTCATCGCCCGTACTGGCGCGAGGAGGGCGTGGCCGCCTATATCGATCGCCAGCAGGCTCTGGTCGATGGCGCAAAGAACGCTGGCATGAAGATCGTGCAGGTCTTCCACGTGGAAGACCAGGGTGCGTTCGCTGAAGCCGGTGGATTCGTGACCGCGCTGAAGCCTTTGCACATCCAGGCCGATGCGGTCTTCCGCAAGCGCCGTCATAGCGCGCTCGTGGGCTCGGGACTGGACGTATGGCTGACCGAGAGGGGCATTCGCCGCCTGATCGTTTCCGGCATCCGCACGGAGCAGTGCTGCGAAACGACCACGCGCCACGCTTCCGACCTCGGTTACACGGTCGATTTCGTGGGCGAAGCGACGCTGACCTTTCCGATGACCGATGCCGGCGGCCGTGAGTGGAGCGCCGCCGACATCCGCGCCCGCACGGAGCTCGTCCTGGCCGGTCGTTTCGCCCGGATCGCCACGGTCGAAGAAGCGCTTTCCGGCAGCCTGCGCTTCGCCGCCTGATGAATGCTTCCGCGCCAAGGCGCATTCCGGTGTACGTGGTGCTGCCACCGCGGCTGCTCCTGCTGGATGTCGCCGGGCCGATGGAAGTGCTGCGCAAGGCGAATATCGAGCAGTCCGCCGTGCGCTTCGACATCACCTACGTGGGGCCTCTGCGCAAAGTCGGAAGTTCCATCGGCCTCGGCGTCTCGCCCATCGCCCCCTTGCCGGCGAAGCTGCCGGACAGTGCCATGCTCGTGGTGCCGGGACACGCGGATGTGCCGGAAGGCCCTGCGATGACGTCCCCGCAGCAGCATCGGGACGGCCAGGACGCCATCGTCGCCTGGCTGCGCAAGGTGGTGCGTCCGGGCATGCGGGTGATCTCGATCTGCTCCGGTGCGCTGCTGGTCGGGCGCGCCGGATTGCTCGACGGCCATGAGTGCACCACGCACCATGGCTGCATCGCCGAACTCGCGGACGCGGCTCCAGCGGCGCGGGTGCGCGAAAACCGCCTGTACGTGGAAGACGGCGAGAGGCTGACCAGCGCAGGCATCACCGCCGGCATCGACCTCATGCTGCATGTGGTGGCCGGCCTTGCCGGGCCGCCCGTGGCCCTGGCCGTCGCGCGCTACATGGTGATCTACCTCCGGCGGGCCGGCGGCGACCCCCAACTGTCACCGTGGCTGGAAGGGCGCAACCACCTGCACGCCGCCATCCACCGGGCCCAGGACGCCATAGCGGGCGACCCCGCACGCGAGTGGACCGTGGCCTCCCTGGCGCGGATAGCTGCGTCCAGCCCGCGCAACCTCTCGCGCCTCTTCAACGAGCACGCCGGCATGAGCGTCACCGACTACGTGAACCGCATGCGCGTGGCATTGGCGAAGGAGCTGCTGACCGGCTCGCGCCTCGACGTCGAGGCGGTGGCGGAGCGATCCGGTTTCGGGTCGGCACGGCAACTTCGGCGGGTGTGGCGCCGATTGAACGATTTTCCCCCCAGCAGGGCGCGCACAACGGTATAAGCTCTATCACCATGAGCCGCACGTTGCTGGCACTCATGGTCCCCGAGGCCGAACCCCTGGTCGGCGACCTGCGCGCGCGTCTGGATCCCGCCGCGAAGCTGGGCCTGGGGGCCCACATCACGCTGGTCTACCCCTTCCTCGACAGCGAACGCATCACCCCTGCCGTCGCCGACCGGCTGCGGACCGTGGCCGCGGCCCGGGAACCGCTGTCGTTCCGGCTCGACGCGGTGCGCATGTTCCCATCGACGGTGTGGCTGGCGCCGTCGCCGGCCGGCGCGATCGGCTTGCTGGCGGCGGCATTGCAACTGGCCTTCCCGGAGCGTCCGCGTCGCGACCGCGAGTTCCCGGATTACGTGCCGCATGTGTCCGTGGCCCGGGAAGTGCGTCGCGACCGCGGCGCCATCGCGGCCACCCTGGAGGAGCGGCTCCATGCCAACGGGCCGGTGCCTTGCATGGTGGGGCAGGTCCACGTCATGGAGCGCGCGCCGGAAGGGTGGCAGACACGGCTGATCGTGCAACTGGGCAGCGCGCCGTAGGAGCGCGCCTGCGCGCGACATCTTTTGGGGCCTTGAGCTACAGGGCCTGTTGCTTCTCGCTAAAAGCTGTCGCGCGCACGGCGCGCTCCTACAATCCCCCGTCGCCCGGGAACAGGCGGCGATGGTCGCCGTGGCCGTGCCAATGGCTGACGGAGGCCGGCACCAGCGCATGCACGTCGATACCTGCTGCTTCGAACATGTCCCAGGTGTCGAGCAGGGCGCGGCGCAGGACCGCGCTGCCGGGGTCGTCGCTGGCGTTGTTCCGCGCCCAGTCCAGGGTCTCCACGATGCGCAACGACCAGTCGTAGAGCAGGTCGGCGCGGGCCATGAGGTGCTCGCGCAGCCAGGGCCGCAGGCCTTCCTGAAGGGGCAGTCCCTCGTCCTGGGCGACGCGTCTCAGCAGGGCGGCGACTTCCGGGTGTGCGCCGCGATACCACTCCGTATGCCCACCGGCGGCGGCCCGGACCACGAGCGGGGCCATGGCATGGTTTTCCCTGAAGGCTTCGATCAGTCTCCGCTCGATCCGCCGGGCGGCGCTCACGCGTTCGGCATCCACCAGCAGGCCCCGGTCGAGGTCGAAGAACTCATAGAACCGGCGGTGCAGGGTAGAGAACCGGGTGAACGGGTCGCGCGAAAAACCCAGCTTCAGCAGATCCTCGTCACGGCAGGGCACCACGTACACGAAGGCCCGGCCTCGCGTCGCGAATCGTGGGTAGGGAGCCTCTTCTGTCATGCGGGCAGTATTCCCCGCGAACTTGCATGAAGCTACAAAATTACGATAGAATCCGTGAATCTTAAGCGGCGTTCGCGACGGCTGAGGCCTGTGGCGGTTGCCCCTTCAGGAACTTTCTTTTTACAAGAAAGCCTCCTCGTGAGGCTTTTTTGTTGGGCGCACGGAGGCGTCCTGCGACACAATGTGAGCGCCGTCAAGGCATCGCGTGGGCGCTGGAGGAGAGTGTCGGGACACATCGGCGACGTAAAGGAATGGGCCGTTCGCGCCCTTTTTTTGTTTCTGGCGACCGGAAAACCGCAGGCAACGTGGATACAAACGCACTTTCACAGCGATTCACCGACATCGTGGCCGACCTTGGCCTCGAGGTGCTGGGCATCGAATTCCTCCCGTCCGGCGGGCAGAGCACCCTGCGCGTCTACCTCGACGTGCCTGGTGGCGAGCGCGAGGTCACGGTCGAGGACTGTGAAGCCGCGAGCCGCGAGTTCTCGGCCTTCCTGGACGTTGAAGATCCGATCCCGGGCAACTATGTACTGGAAGTCTCCTCTCCCGGTATCGACCGCCCCCTGTTCACGGCGGAGCAGTTCGCGCGCGTGAGCGGCCAGGAGGTCAAGGTGCTGCTGAAGGCCCCGATCGAGGGCCGCCGGCGCCTCAAGGGCAACGTCGTTGAAGTAAACGGCGAGCACATTGTGGTCGAGGGCGAGGCTGGAAGATTCGAATTCGAGCACGCGGACGTCGAAAGCGCCCGCGTGGTTCCCGACTGGGTGGCCCTCGGCTATGCGCCGCAGCCGAAGCCCGCGCCGGGCAAGAAATCCAAATAACGTAACGACGGGATGCGGGACATCCTTTGGGAGTAGCGGCAATGAGCAAAGAACTTTTGCTGGTAGTCGACGCGGTCGCCAATGAAAAAGGCGTGCCGCGCGAAGTCATTTTCGAAGCCATGGAAGCGGCGCTGGCCTCGGCCGCGAAGAAGCGCTACCCCGACGAGGATCCGGACATCCGGGTCGAGATCGACCGTAACAGCGGCGATTACGAAACCTTCCGCCGTTGGGAGATCATCGCCGACGACGGCGAGATGGAGGATCCGTCCTTCCAGATCCGCCTGATGGACGCCCAGGACGAAGCGGGCGAGGACGAGGTTGCCGAGGTCGGTGGCTGGATCGAGCACCAGATCGAGAACGCCGAGTTCGGCCGCATCGCCGCGCAGGCCGCGAAGCAGGTCATCGTGCAGCGTGTCCGCGAAGCCGAGCGCCAGCAGGTGGTCGACGCTTTCCGCGACCGCGTGGGCGAGCTGGTCACCGGCATCGTGAAGCGCGTGGAACGCGGCAACGTTTACCTCGACCTGGGCAGCAATGCCGAGGCGTTCATTCCGCGCGACAAGACGATTCCCCGTGAATCGGCTCGCGTCGGCGACCGCGTGCGCGGCTACCTCTATGAGGTGAAATCGGAAGTTCGCGGTCCGCAGCTGTTCGTCTCGCGCAGCGCGCCGGAATTCATGATCGAGCTGTTCAAGCTCGAGGTGCCGGAAGTCGGCCAGGGCCTGGTCGAGATCAAGGGCTGCGCCCGCGATCCGGGCGATCGCGCAAAGATCGCCGTGGTAGCCCACGACAGCCGCACCGATCCCATCGGCGCGTGCATCGGCATGCGCGGATCGCGCGTGCAGGCCGTGTCGAACGAGCTCAACGGCGAGCGCGTCGACATCATCCTGTGGCACGAGAACCAGGCCCAGTACGTCATCAACGCGATGGCGCCGGCGGAAGTGCAGTCGATCATCATGGATGAAGAGAAGCACTCGATGGACATCGCCGTAGCCGAGGACAAGCTGTCCCAGGCCATCGGCCGCGGCGGCCAGAACGTGCGCCTCGCCAGCAAGCTCACCGGCTGGCAGCTCAACGTGATGACCCAGGACCAGGTCACCGCGAAGTCCGAGGCCGAGCAGCAGGCCGCGCTCAACCTGTTCATGGAACGCCTGGAAGTCGACCAGGAAATCGCCGGCATCCTGGTCCAGGAGGGTTTCTCCTCGGTCGAGGAAATCGCGTACGTGCCCAGCGCCGAGCTGCTGGCGATCGAAGGCTTCGACGAGGACATCGTCGAGGAACTCCGCGCCCGCGCCCGCGACGCACTGCTTACCGAAGCCCTCGCGGTCGAGGAAGGCATCGATGAAAATGGCCCTTC
This sequence comes from Luteibacter sp. SVR4-7G, assembly GCF_056755555.1. Taxonomy (NCBI): domain Bacteria; kingdom Pseudomonadati; phylum Pseudomonadota; class Gammaproteobacteria; order Lysobacterales; family Rhodanobacteraceae; genus Luteibacter; species Luteibacter sp. SVR4-7G. The sequence goes on from NZ_JBPGXO010000017.1 coordinate 42,901, forward strand.
CGCCGAGTTGCTCGGTCTGGAAGGCATGGACGAATCCACCGCCTTCGCGCTCGCCGAGCGCAACGTGAAGACGCTCGACGACCTGGGCGACCTCGCCGTCGACGAGCTGATCGATATCGAAGGCATGACCGAGGAACGCGCATCGCAGCTGATCATGGCCGCGCGCGCTCCGATGATCGCCCGACTGGAGAAGGACGGCTAAGCGCGAGTCCGGAAGCGTCCTGGAGGGGCGCCCCGAGGGAAACCGCGAGGTTTCCCGCCAAGGATGGAGGCAGCCGTACGGGTCATCGACGGCACGTAAGGTTACGCGCGGGAACGGCGGAGATTAAAGAACGATGTCGGACGTTACTATCAAACAACTGGCCCAGGTCCTGGAGATGCCAGTCGAGAAGCTCCTCGGGCAGCTCGACCAGGCCGGGATGAAATTCAACAATGCGGATCAGGTCATCAGCAGCACCGAAAAGGTGAAACTGCTCGGTTTCCTGCGCCGCACGCATGGCAAGAACGAAGCCGCTCCCGAAGCGGACGACTCGGCTCCGCGCCAGATCACGCTCAAGCGCCGCACCGTCGGCGAGCTGAAGGTGAACTCGGGCAGCGGCCGTGGCGCCGGCCCGGCCAAGACGGTGAATGTCGAGGTCCGTGCGAAGCGCACCTACGTGAAGCGCAGCGCGATCGCCGAAGACGCGTCGCACGACGCCGGGCGTGAGGATGCCGCGCGCAAGCTTGCCGACTCGCAGGCGCAGCGCGAGCACGAGGAAGCCCAGCGCCGCGAGGAAGCCGAGCGTCGCCGCGAGGCCGAAGAAGCCCGCCAGCACGCCGAAGCCGAAGCCCGTCGCCAGGAAGAGGCCGCCGCCGAGGCGCGCCGCCAGGCGGAAGAGGCCGCGGCCGAGCGCGCTCGCGCCGAGGAAGTCCGTGCCGAAGCGCCCGTGACCGTCCCCGCACCCGGAGCAGCAACCGAGGCACCGGCGCAGGCAGCGGGCGACGACGGCATCGGCCACCAGACGGCCAAGCTCGATAACCGCTCGCTCGGCATGATCCTGCCGCGCATCCACGAGCCGCGTAAGCGCGAGCGCGTGGTCTCCAAGCCCGTTCCGCCTCCGGCTCCGGCCCCCGTGCCGGCACCGGCGCCTGCGCCGGTGGCTGCGACGCCGGCGGCGCGTCCAGCCGCTCCGTCCGCGGCGCGTCCTGCGCCGTCTCCGTCGTCCGGCGACGCTCGTGGTGCGGCGCGGCCGAAGCATGGCGGCGGCGGTACCGGTAACGGCCGCGGCGGCGATCGCGAGCCCGGTGGCAAGCGCTTCGCCGCGGGCGAACTGCACCTCTCCGACGCCGATCGCGCCCGCCGTTCCAGCGGCAATCGCCGCGGCGGCAAGGTCAAGGGCCGTTCCGAGCCGCCGCGCGGTGCCACGCCGTCGGGTCCGCACGGCTTCACGCGTCCCACCGCCGCGGTGGTGCGCGACGTCGTGATCGGCGACAACAACCTCGTCACCGAATTGGCCCAGAAGATGGCCGTGAAGGGCGCCGAGGTCGTGAAGGCGCTGTTCAAGATGGGCGTCATGGCCACGATCAACCAGACGATCGACCACGATACCGCCGCGCTCGTGGTGGAAGAACTCGGCCACAATCCGGTTCGTGCCACCGACAACGACGCGGAAGCCGCGCTGGCGTCGCATACCCAGAACGTGGAACTCGAGGGCGAGAAGGTCCAGCGTCCGCCGGTCGTCACGATCATGGGTCACGTCGACCACGGCAAGACCTCGCTGCTCGACTACATCCGTCGCACCAAGGTCGCTTCGGGCGAAGCGGGCGGCATCACGCAGCACATCGGCGCATACCACGTCGAAACCAGCCGTGGCGTGATCACCTTCCTCGACACCCCGGGCCATGCCGCGTTCACCTCGATGCGTGCCCGTGGCGCGCAATCCACCGATATCGTGGTGCTGGTGGTGGCCGCCGACGACGGCGTCATGCCGCAGACCCAGGAAGCGGTGAAGCATGCGCGCGCCGCGAAGGTGCCGCTGATCGTCGCGATCAATAAGATGGACAAGTCCGACGCCAATCCGGACAACGTGAAACAGGGCCTCGCGAACCTCGAGGTCATCCCGGAAGACTGGGGTGGCGATACGCAGTTCGTGCCGGTGTCGGCGAAGACCGGCGACGGCGTCGACGCACTGCTCGACGCGATCTCGATCCAGGCGGAAGTCATGGAACTCAAGGCAGTGGCCGACGGCCGCGCCTCGGGTGTCGTGATCGAGTCCAGTCTCGACCGCGGCCGCGGTCCGGTGGCCACGGTGCTCGTCCAGCAGGGCACGCTGAAGAAGGGCGACTTCGTCGTCTGCGGCGTGGAATACGGCCGCATGCGCGCCCTGGTCGACGAGACCGGCAAGCAGGTGAACGAAGCCGGCCCGTCCATTCCGGTGCAGGTGCTGGGTCTTTCCGGCGTGCCTGAGTCGGGCGACGATTTCGTGGCCGTCGAAGACGAGCGCCTCGCTCGCCAGGTGGCCGCGGAACGCCAGCAGAAGCGCCGCGAGAACCGCCTGGTCAGCAAGTCCAACCGCCTGGAAGACATCATGGCGCAGATGGGCCAGGGCGAAGGCCAGCAGACCCTCAACATCCTGGTCAAGGCCGATGTGCAGGGTTCGGTGGAAGCGCTGCGCGATTCGCTCACCCAGATCGGCAACGACCTGGTGAAGGTGAACGTGATCTCGTCCGGCGTGGGCGGCATCACCGAGTCGGAAGCGACGCTGGCGGCGGCCTCGAAGGCGCTGATCATCGGCTTCAACGTCCGTGCCGACGCATCGGCGCGCAAGGTGATCGACACCAACGGCCTCGACGTCCGTTACTTCTCGATCATCTACGACGTCATCGACCAGGTGAAGCAGGCCGCCTCGGGCCTCCTCGGCATGGAAATCCGCGAGGAGATCATCGGTATCGCCCAGGTGCGCGACGTGTTCCGCTCGTCGAAGTTCGGCGCGGTGGCCGGCTGCATGGTCACCGAAGGCGTGGTCAAGCGCTCCAAGCCGATCCGCGTGCTGCGCGACAATGTGGTGGTGTTCCAGGGCGAACTGGAATCGCTGCGCCGCTTCAAGGACCTCGTCGACGAAGTCCGCAACGGCATGGAATGCGGTATCGCGGTGAAGCAGTACAACGACGTGAAGGTCGGCGACCAGATCGAGTGCTTCGAGCGCATCGAAGTCGCCCGCACGCTCTGACAGGAAGCAACGCGCCTCCCCGGTCCGCCGGGGAGGCTTTATTCGTTTCAGGAGGGGCAAATATGCCATCCCGTGATTTCAAGCGCACCGACCGGGTGTCCGCCGAACTCCGCCGCGAGATCGGCCTCCTCGTGCACGCGGCCGTGCGCGACCATGCCCTGCCGTCGGTGAGCGTATCCGACGTGGAAACCACCAAGGACCTGGACTGGGCCACGGTGTGGGTCACCGCGCTGATGCCCGAGCAGTCCGCCACGGCGATGAAGGCGCTGAAGGAGCTGGCCCCGGAATTCCGCCGCAGCCTGTCGCGTTCCATGCGCCTGCGCCGCGTGCCCGAGCTGCGCTTCAAGTACGACGAGTCGGTGGACGAGGGCGAGCGCATCGAGCGCCTGCTGCGCGACAACCCCATCCCGCCGGCCGATCCATCCGACGAGACCTGACCCGCCACGCGACAACCCGTCCCGCAGCGCTGCGTCCACGGGACCCGACCTGTAGGAGCGCGCCCGGCGCGCGACATCTTTTCGTACCAGTCCCCAACCCAGCGCGCCAGCTCCATGTCACGGCCGCAAAACATGTCGCGCGCAGGCGCGCTCCTACACAGTCCTCTACGTCGTTATGACCCGCCGAACCTTCCGCGACATCCACGGCATCCTCCTCCTCGACAAGCCGCTGGGTCTCAGTTCGAACCAGGCGCTGCAGACGGCGCGCCGGCTGGTGGGCGCGGCCAAGGGCGGGCATACCGGGAGCCTGGATCCGCTCGCGACGGGGCTGCTGCCGCTCTGTTTCGGCGAAGCGACCAAGATCGCCGGCTGGCTGCTCGGTTCGCGCAAGGCCTATGAGGCCGAAGTGAGGCTGGGCGTGACCACGACCACGGCCGACCTCGAGGGCGAGGTGGTCGAAACACGACCGGTCCCCGCGCTGGACGATGCCGCCCTCGAAGCGGCCCTGGCGCCGCTTCGAGGGCGCATCGTGCAGGTTCCGCCCGCCTACTCGGCCATCAAGCAGGACGGCGTGCCCCTGTATGTGAAGGCGCGCCGGGGCGAGGCCGTCGACGTGCCCGCCCGCGAGGTCGAGGTCTACCGTCTGTACGTGACCGGGCGCGACGGCGACACGGTCCGCCTCCATGTGGAGTGCGGTTCCGGCACCTACGTGCGCAGCCTGGCCGTCGACCTGGGCGCGAACCTGGGGTGCGGCGCGCACCTCACCGGCCTGCGCCGGCTCTGGGTGGAGCCCTTCATGGCGCCCGCCATGGTCACCCTCGAGCAGTTGCGGGAGGCGGCCGAGGCGGGTCCGGACCCCCTGGACGCCTGCCTGCTGCCCGTGGAAGCGGGCCTCGCTCATATTCCCCGGGTGGATCTCAATCCGGACCAGACCCGCGTGCTCGCTTTCGGCCAGCCGGTACCGCTGGGGGCAGGGACCGCCGTCCCGCTTGTGGGAGCCGGCTCCGCCGGCGATCCCGCGGCAGCGGGCAGGCTCGCGGCGCGTATCGGCATCCCCGGCCGCTGCGCCGCCTACGGGTCCGACGGCAGGCTGATGGCCCTGGCCGAGGTGGACGGGGAGGGGATCCTGCGGGTGCTCCGGGGGTTCAATCTGCCGCCCGTCTGACCGGGCTTGTTGCCACTACGCGCAGGACGTTACAATTACGTGCTCGTTTAACGGCTTTCATCAAAAGCGAGGCTTGCGCAACTTCATCGGGGGCCGTTGAGGTTGCGCAAGTCTCGCATCCGCTTTTTAAGGAATCGATACACATGTCGCTCACCGTCGAACAGACCAGCCAGATCATCAAAGACTACGGCCGCGCGCCCAACGACACGGGTTCCACCGAAGTCCAGGTCGCCCTGCTGTCCGCCAACATCACCGCGCTGCAGGATCATTTCCAGGCGCACAAGCAGGATCACCACTCGCGTCGCGGCCTGCTGAAGATGGTCAACAAGCGCAAGACGCTGCTGGCCTATCTCAAGAAGAGCGACCTCGCTCGCTACCAGACCCTGATCGAACGCCTCGGCCTGCGCCGCTAAACCACCGGAACAGGACGAGGAGAGATCGAAGTGGCGAAAGTAACCAAGTCATTCCAGTACGGTAGTCACGAAGTCAAACTGGAGACGGGCGAAATCGCCCGGCAGGCCTCCGGCGCGGTCATGGTCAGCATGGGCGGCACCGTCGTCCTGGTGACGGCAGTCGCAGCGCCCAAGGCGCGCGAAGGGCAGGATTTCTTCCCCCTCACCGTCGACTACACGGAAAAGTTCTATTCCGCCGGTCGCATCCCGGGCGGCTTCTTCAAGCGCGAAGGCCGTCCGACGGAGAAGGAAACCCTCACCTCCCGCCTCATCGATCGTCCGATTCGTCCGCTCTTCCCTGAAGAGTTCAAGAACGAAGTCCAGGTCATCGCGCAGGTCGTCTCGCTCAATCCGGAAGTCGACGGCGACGTCCCGGCCATGCTCGGCGCCTCCGCCGCGCTGCACCTCGCCGGCGTGCCGTTCAACGGTCCCATCGGCGCCGCCCGCGTCGGTTACGTCAACGGCCAGTACCTGCTGAACCCGTCGGCCACCGAGCTGAAGACCTCCGACCTCGACCTCGTCGTGGCCGGCACGGCCAACGCCGTGCTCATGGTCGAATCCGAAGCGAAGCTGCTCAGCGAAGACGTCATGCTCGGCGCGGTGATGTTCGGTCACCAGCAGATGCAGGCCGCGATCGAGGCCATCAACGCCTTCGCCGCCGAAGCCGGTCGCAAGACCTTCGCGTGGGAAGCCCCGGCCGCCAACACGGCGCTGCACGACGCCGTCCGCGGCGCCGTCGGCAACCGCCTCGCCGAGGCCTTCCAGATCCGCGACAAGCTGGCCCGCCGCGACGTCATCGCCGCCATCAAGGCCGACGTGAAGACGGCCATCGCCGCCCAGGCCGAAGCCAACGGCTGGACCGACGCCGACATCGCCACCGCGTTCGGCGACGCCGAGTACCGCACCCTGCGCGATGGCGTGCTGAAGACCAAGGTCCGCATCGACGGCCGCCAGCTCGACGACGTCCGCCCGATCTCGGTACGCGTCGGCGTGCTGCCGCGCACCCATGGCTCGGCGCTGTTCACCCGCGGTGAGACCCAGGCGCTGGTCGTGGCCACGCTCGGCACCACCCGCGACGCGCAGATCATCGATGCGCCGGAAGGCGAGTCGAAGGATACCTTCCTGTTCCACTACAACTTCCCTCCGTTCTCGGTGGGCGAAACCGGCCGCTTCGGCGCCCCGAAGCGTCGCGAGATCGGCCACGGCCGCCTTGCCAAGCGCGGCGTGCAAGCGGTCAAGCCGAGCATCGACGAGTTCCCCTACGTCGTTCGCGTCGTCTCGGAAATCACCGAGTCGAACGGCTCCTCGTCGATGGCCTCGGTCTGCGGTTCGTCGCTCGCGATGATGGACGCCGGCGTGCCGCTCAAGGCACCGGTGGCGGGTATCGCCATGGGTCTGGTGAAGGAAGGCAACGATTTCGTCGTGCTCTCCGACATCCTGGGTGACGAAGACCACCTCGGCGACATGGACTTCAAGGTGGCCGGTACCGCCGATGGCGTGTCCGCGCTGCAGATGGACATCAAGATCGAAGGCATCACCGAGGAAATCATGCGCACGGCGCTGGCCCAGGCCAAGCGCGGCCGCACGCACATCCTCGGCGAGATGGCCAAGGTGATGAGCACGGCCCGTTCGGAAATGAGCGAGTTCGCGCCGCGCCTGCTCACGATCAAGATCCACCCGGACAAGATCCGCGAAGTGATCGGCAAGGGTGGCGCCACCATCCGTTCGATCACGGAAGAGACGGGCACGACGATCGACATCACCGACGACGGCAACGTGGTCATCGCCTCGGTCAACCGCGAAGCCGCCGAAGCCGCGCGCAAGCGTATCGAGCAGATCGTCTCGGACGTCGAGCCGGGCCGCATCTACGAAGGCAAGGTCGCCAAGCTGATGGACTTCGGCGCGTTCGTCACGATCATGCCGGGCAAGGACGGCCTCGTGCACGTATCGCAGATCTCCAGCGAGCGCGTGGAGAAGGTGTCCGACAAGCTGAAGGAAGGCGACATCGTCAAGGTCAAGGTCCTGGAAGTCGACAAACAGGGTCGCATCCGCCTGTCGATGAAGGCCGTCACCGAAGAAGAAAGCGCCGCGAGCTGATTTGACAGCCCAGGCGTCCTAAGAGCCCGGCATCGCAAGATGCCGGGCTTTTCTTTGCCTGGTCCATGGGAAGCGCGCTCACACCAAGGTCATCCGCCTTTACGCAAACGCACGTAAACGTTTACATTCCCGGTTCGATCCACGTCCCGGAAACCGCATGAGCCCTCCGTTCCATCTCCAGCTACGCCCGTTCGCGCGGTTGCTCGCTACCTCCCTCGTCCTGACCTGCGCGGCCGGTGCCGCCATCGCCGCGTCGGCCGCAGTGCCGGCAGCGAATGCGCAGCTGGCGTCGCCGCAGATCGAGCAGAAAGTGGACGCGCTGCTGGCCCGCATGACCCTCGCCGAGAAGCTCGGCCAGTTGGTCCAATACGGTTCCGACGGCGCCTCCGCGCCCACCGGGGCGGAGGCCATTGCCGCCAATCCCGAGGCGCGGGCGCACGTCGACGTGATGGCGCTGGCACACAAGGGCGAGCTGGGTTCGATGCTCAACGTGGTAGGCGCGGAAACCACGCGCAGGTTCCAGGATGCGGCGCTGCATAGCCGCCTGGGTATCCCCTTGCTGTTCGGCGCCGACATCATCCATGGTTACCGCACCATCTATCCCGTGCCCCTGGGCCTCTCCGCGACATGGGATCCCCAGCTGGTGGAGGACGTCTCGCGAATGTCCGCGGCGGAAGCGGTGACCGGCGGCGTGAAGTGGTTCTACTCGCCCATGGTCGACATCTCGCGCGACGCGCGCTGGGGCCGCTCCACCGAAGGTGCCGGCGAGGATGCCTACCTCGGCGCGGCCATGGCTCGTGCGTACATCCGCGGATACCAGGGCAAGGACTTGGCCGATCCCGGGAGCGTGGCGGCATCGGTCAAGCACTTCGCCGCCTATGGCGCGGCGGAGGCCGGTCGCGAATACAACACCACCGACATGTCGGATATCCGCCTGCGCCAGGTCTACCTGCCGCCGTACCGGGCGGCCGTGGAAGCCGGTGCCGCCACCATGATGAGCGCTTTCAACGCGCTCAATGGCGTGCCCGCCACCGCGAACGGTTATCTCATGACGGATATCCTGCGCAAGGAATGGGGCTTCAACGGCTTCGTGGTGAGCGATTACACCGCCGTGATGGAACTCAACAACCACGGCATCGCGCTGGATGCCGCCACGGCGACGCAAAAGGCGCTGCAGGCGGGCGTGGAAGTGGACATGATGAGCCACTACTACGACACCGAAATTCCTGGCTTGCTGAAAGAAGGCAAGCTGTCCACGGCTACCGTGGACGAGGCCGTGCGTCGCGTGCTGCGGGTGAAGTTCGCGCTCGGCCTGTTCGAGCACCCGTACGCTCGCGGCACCGAGGTGACCCGGGCCGTGGACGCGAATCGTCCCCTGGCCCGGCGTGCCGCGGAGGAATCCTTCGTGCTGTTGAAGAACGGCGGCCAGGGCGCGGTGCCGGTGCTTCCGCTCGATGGCCGGGTGAAGAAGCTGGCGCTCATCGGTCCGCTGGCCGATGCCGCGGGCGAAATGCAGGGCGCGTGGGGCGGTGCGCAACATTTCCCAGACGTGGTCACGCTGCGCAGCGCCCTGGCGGCGCGGATGAAGGCGCAAGGCGGCGAACTGATCTATGCCGAGGGCACCGCGGTCGAGACGGACTCGGAAGCCGGTTTCGCCGAGGCGAAGAAAGCGGCCGGGCAGGCCGACGTAGTGGTGATGGCGCTCGGCGAATCCTCGCGCATGAGCGGCGAGGCCGGATCGCGCGCGCATCTGGATCTTCCGGGCAACCAGCAGAAGCTGCTGGAGCAGGTCGTCGCGACCGGCAAGCCGGTGGTCCTGTTGGTGTTCTCGGGGCGGCCCCTGGTGCTCGGCTGGGCCGACCGGCACGTGCCGGCGATCATGGCCGTCTGGTTCCCGGGTACCGAGGCAGGCAATGCGGTGGCCAACGTACTGTTCGGCGATGTTCCACCCAGCGGCAAGCTCACCATGAGCTTCCCGCACGCGGTGGGCCAGGAGCCGCTGTATTACAACCAGTTCCCGACCGGCCGACCGGCGGGCGATGCGGATCTCGACCAGCCGCCGGGTCGCGAGACGACCTTCATCTCGCGCTACATCGACGCGCCGAACGAGGCGCTGTATCCCTTCGGCCACGGGCTGTCGTACACCACGTTCGGCTATTCTGACGTCCAGGTGTCTCGCACTCGTGTGCCGCTGGCGGAAGCGAACGAGGTGGGCGCCAGGGACCTTGTCACCGTGACCGCCACGGTGAAAAACACCGGCAAGCGCGCGGGCACCGAGGTGGTGCAGCTTTACCTGCGCAACCTGGGGGCCAGCGTGGAACAGCCCGTGCGCAGTCTTGCAGGGTTCCAGCGCGTGGCGTTGAAGCCGGGAGAGTCCCGCCGCGTGACCTTCCAGCTCGGATTCCCGGAACTGTCGTTCTGGAACGTGAAAAGCCAGGAAGTGGTCGAGCCGACCCGCTATACGGTATGGGTAGGCGGTAGCTCGAAGGCCGACAAGGAGGCGGGGTTCGAGATCGTGCCGTAACATAGCGGCATGGCAGAAAAACCGACCGATTTCATCGACCAGTACCAGGCCTGGGTCCGCCAGGGCCTGGAAACCTGGTCGCGTCAATTCGATCCGAAGGCCGCACCCGCCGAGGGCGTTCAGCCGGCGGATATCGCGGCACGTCTGTTCGCCGGTCTCGGCGGCTACGGTGAGTGGATGCGTTCCGTGATGGGCGGCGAAAATCCCGGGGCGTCTTTCGCTCCCGGCTTGCCCCCGTTCGGTCACGGGCCGCAGATGCCTCCGGACTTCGACGAATGGGCACGCGTCGCCAACGACATGCTATCGATGCCCGCGTTCGGCCTCACTCGCGAACAACAGGAAGAACAGCAGGCACTGCTGCGCGCGTGGATCGATTACCTGGGGCACTACCAGCGCTACCAAAGCTTGCTGCAAGGCGTGCACGAACGGGCGAACGCAGCCCTGCGCGAGCAAGGTGTGTCGGCTGATGCGGAATCGATGCGTTCGATCTACGACCGCTGGGTGAACCTCGCCGAGGAAAGCTACGCCGAAGCGGCCCTCTCCGAGGAATTTCGCGAGGTGTATGCGTCGCTGGTCAATGCGCAGATGCGCCTGAAGCTGCTGCAGCAGCGACAGGTGGAGCGGGTGGCGGTGCAGGCCGGCATGCCGACGCGCAAGGAAGTGGACAGCCTGGGCGAACGGCTGCAGGCTGTTCGCCGTGAGCTTCGCCACATGAAGGGACTGGTCGACGAAGTGGCGGCGCTGAAGGCCGAAGTGGCCGCGCTGCGCGGCGGCAGGAAGCCGAAGACCCGCAAGCCATGAACACGAATCCCTTCCAGATCGATCCGGAGCGGGCCCGTGCCGAGGTCGAAGCATTCCGGCGCAAGCTCGAATCCGGTCTCGAAACGTTGAAGAACGTGGGGCCGATCGAGCTCGGCGCGACGCCGCGCGAGGCGGTCTACAGCGAAGACAAGCTTACCCTCTGGCATTTCAAGGGCGAGAAGGCACCGACCTCGAAAACGCCGCTGCTGATCTGCTACGCGCTGGTGAATACGCCCTGGATGATCGACCTGCAGGAAGATCGCTCCATGGTGCGCAACCTGCTGGAGCAGGGCGAGGACGTCTATCTCGTGGACTGGGGCTATCCCGACGGGGCGGACCGCTGGCTCACGCTGGAAGACTATATCGACGGCTATCTCGACCGCTGCGTCGACGCGGTGCGCGAGCGGCATGGCGTCGAATCGCTGAACCTGCTCGGCATCTGCCAGGGTGGCGTGTTTTCGCTGTGCTACGCGGCGCTGCATCCGGAGAAGATACGCAACCTCGTCACCATGGTGACCCCGGTGGACTTCCACACGCCCGACAACATGCTTTCGCACTGGGCGCGCAACGTGGACATCGACCTGTTCGTCGATACGGTAGGCAACGTGCCGGCCGACGTGATGAACTTCGCATACCTCACGCTCAAGCCGCTGCGCCTGAACCAGCAGAAGTACCTCGGGCTCGTCGACATCCTCGACAATCCGAAGGAAGTGGAGAACTTCCTGCGCATGGAAAAGTGGATCTTCGATTCGCCCGACCAGGCAGGCGAAACCTTCCGCCAGTTCGCGCGCGACTTCTTCCAGAAAAACCTGCTGATGAAGGGCGAGGCGCGCATCGGCCGGCACCGCATCGACCTGCGGAAGATCACCCAGCCGGTGCTCAACATCTACGCGGAGCAGGACCACTTGGTTCCACCCGCGGCATCCACGCCGCTGGGCGGGCTGGTGGGCAGCGCCGACTACACCGCGCTGGCCTTCAAGGGCGGACACATCGGCATCTACGTTTCCGGCCGGGCGCAGAAGCAGGTGCCGCCGGCCATCCATGCATGGCTCGCCGAACGGTGACAGCGCGCCTCGCCAAGATCGTCATGACGCTGGCCCTCGCCGCCTTCGCGTTCGTCGTGACGTACGACAACCTCGTCGACTACGGTTCGAACTTCGCCTTCGTGCGCCACGTGTTGTCGATGGACACGACGTTCCCGGGCAATGCGCTGCAGGGCCGCGCTATCACCAGCCCCGCGGCGTGGCACGCGGGCTACGCGCTCATCATCGCCGGGGAAGGTGCGACCTGCGTCCTCCTGCTCGTGGGCGCGCTGGCACTCTGGCGTTCGCGTCGTGCGAGCGGGGCCGTGTTCCAGGCGGCCAAGCGCTGGGTCATCGCAGGTTGCACCGTGGGCTTCCTCGTCTGGTTCTTCGGTTTCATGGTGGTAGGCGGGGAATGGTTCGCCATGTGGCAGTCGAAGATCTGGAACGGGCAGGACGCCGCGTTCAGGTTCTACATGACGCTGCTCGGGGTACTGATCTTCGTCAACCACCCCGACCCCGACCTGTAGGAGCGCGCAAAGCGCGCGACATCTTTTCGCCCCGGTCCCCAAAGCTGCCCTGTAGGAGCGCGCCTAGCGCGCGACATCTTTTCGCCCGGCGCCCCAAAGCTGGCGCGCCAGCTTCCAGACTGGCGCGAAAGGCTGTCGCGCGCAGGGCGCGCTCCTACACCACGCATGCGATAATCCGCGCATGAACGCGAACGCCTCCCACGACTCCATCCGCGCCGTGCAATGGCATGGCGACCGCCTGCGCCTGCTCGACCAGCGCCGCCTGCCGGCGGAGGAAACCTGGATCGACTGCACGTCGTCGGACGAGGTCACCCGCGCCATTCGCGACCTGGCCGTGCGCGGCGCTCCGGCCATCGGCATCGCCGCGGCCTGGGGCGTGGTGTTGGCGGCAAAGGGCGGGGAAGACTTGGCCACGGCCATGGCCACGCTGCGGGCCGCGCGGCCGACGGCGGTGAACCTGATGTGGGCCCTGGACCGCATGAACCGCAAGGTGCTCGAAGGCGCCGATGCCGCCGCGCTCGAGCGCGAGGCCCAGGCCATCCAGGACGAGGACCTCGCGGCCAACCGGCACATGGGAGAACTGGGCGCGGCGCTGATCGAAGCCGGTTCCCACGTGCTTACCCACTGCAACACGGGCTCCCTTGCCACGGCCGGGTACGGCACGGCGCTGGGCGTGATCCGCGCAGGCGTCGCCTCGGGCCAGATCGAGCAGGTCTATGCCGGCGAGACCCGGCCCTGGCAGCAGGGCGCTCGCCTCACGATGTGGGAACTCGTGCGCGACGGCATCCCTGCGCGCCTGATCGCCGATTCCGCCGCCTCGCACCTCATGAAGGAGGGCAGGATCACCTGGGTGATCGTCGGCGCGGATCGCATCGCTGCGAACGGCGACACGGCGAACAAGATCGGCACCTACCAACTCGCCATCGCCGCGCGCCACCACGGCGTGAAGTTCATGGTGGTGGCACCGTCGACGACGGTGGACATGGCCACGGCGACCGGCGCCGATATCGAGATCGAACTGCGCGACGCTACCGAGCTTTTCTCGGTCGCAGGAAACCGCACGGTGATCGAAGGGGCGGACGCCTGGAATCCCGTGTTCGACGTCACGCCCGCCGAACTCATCGACGCGATAGTCACCGAGCGCGGCGTGATCCTGAAACCCGATGAAGAGCAGATGCGGATCCTCTTTCCATGACGCACCTGCGCCGCGAGGTCGTGCTGTTCGCGATCGGGGGGATCATCGGGCTCGGCGTCGATGCCGGTATCGCCCAGGGGCTGGTGGGGCTGGCCGGTTGGAACGTCTATACCGCGCGCGTCGTTTCCTTCCTCAGCGCGGCCACCGTCACCTGGTGGTGGAATCGCACGCGTACGTTCGCCCACCGCGATTCCGGTCGCGGGCGCCATGCGGAATGGCTGCACTGGATGGGTCTGATGGCCCTCGGCGCGGTCGTGAACAACAGCGTTTACGTGCTTGCGTTCAAGCTGTTCCCGGCCCTCCACGCGTGGCCCGCCGTGGCGGTCGCGGCCGCATCGGCCGCGGGCTCCGTGGCCAATTTCCTGCTGGCCCGGACGGTGCTTTTCCGGGACCCGGAACGCGCTGTGTAAGTCATTGATTTTCAGCCTTTTTTAGCTGTCTTTTCCACGCCCTCTGTGCTATCATCGACGGGTTGAGCCGGTGGCGTCCCGCGAGCGGGATGCGCAGAGCCGGCGGGGGTATTTCACGGACATCCAGGAAGCCGATTGATGGCAGAACTCGCCAAAGAAGTGATCCGCGTCAATATCGAAGACGAGATGCGCCAGAGCTATCTCGACTACGCCATGAGCGTGATCGTGGGCCGTGCGCTGCCCGATGTGCGCGACGGCCTGAAGCCGGTCCATCGGCGCGTGCTTTTCGCCATGAACGAGCTGGGCAACGCCTGGAACAAGCCCTATAAGAAATCGGCCCGCGTGGTCGGCGACGTCATCGGTAAATACCATCCGCACGGCGACGCCTCGGTCTACGACACGATCGTCCGCATGGCGCAGCCGTTCTCGCTGCGTTACATGCTGGTCGACGGCCAGGGTAACTTCGGCTCGGTGGACGGCGACAACGCGGCGGCCATGCGATACACCGAGGTGCGCATGGCGCGCCTCACCCACGAACTGATGGCCGACATCGACAAGGAAACCGTCGACTTCGGGCCGAACTACGACGAAAGCGAACACGAGCCGCTGGTCCTTCCGACCCGCGTGCCCAACTTGCTCGTCAACGGTTCCGCCGGCATCGCGGTGGGCATGGCGACGAACATCCCGCCGCACAACATGACCGAGGTGATCAACGCCACGCTGGCCTTGATCGAGGAACCCTCCCTCGGCGTCGACGAACTCATGACCCACATCCCGGGTCCGGATTTCCCGACGGCGGGCATCATCAATGGCTCCTCCGGCATCATCGAGGCCTATCGCACGGGCCGCGGCCGCATCCTGGTGCGTGCGCGCACCGAGATCGAGACGGAAGCCAACGGCCGCGAAACGATCCTCGTCCACGAGCTGCCTTACCAGGTGAACAAGGCGCGCCTCATCGAGAAGATCGCCGAGCTGGTCAAGGAAAAGAAGATCGAGGGCATCAGCGAGCTGCGCGACGAGTCCGACAAGGACGGCATGCGCGTGGTCATCGAGATCCGCCGCGACGCGATGGCCGACGTGGTGCTGAACAACCTGTTCCAGCAGACCCAGCTGCAGGTCACCTTCGGCATCAACATGGTGGCGCTGCTCGACGGCCAGCCGAAGCTGCTGAACCTCAAGGACATCCTCGAAGCCTTCATCCGCCATCGCCGCGAGGTCGTCACCCGCCGCACCATCTTCGAACTGCGCAAGGCACGCCAGCGCGCCCACATTCTCGAAGGCCTCACCGTAGCGCTCGCGAACATCGACGAGATGATCGAGCTGATCCGTACGTCCGCGTCGGCGGCCGAGGCGCGCGAGCGCATGGTCGCGCGCCGCTGGGAGCCGGGCATGGTGAAGGCACTGCTCGCCGCCACCGGCGCGGCCGCCTCGCGTCCGGAAGACATGGATCCGCGCGACGGCCTGCGCGACGACGGCTACCAGCTGTCCGAGGCCCAGGCCACCGAGATCCTGCAGATGCGCCTGCATCGCCTCACCGGCCTGGAGCAGGAAAAGCTCTCCGACGAGTACCGCCAGATCCTCGAGGCGATCCGCGGCCTCATCGAGATCCTCGAGAACCCGAACCGCCTGCTCGAAGTCATCCGCGAGGAACTGGAGCAGATTCGCACGGATTACGGCGACGCCCGCCGCACCGAGATCCAGCACTCGCAGGAAGACCTCAATGTTCTCGACCTGATCGCGCCGGAAGACGTCGTGGTCACGCTGTCGCATACGGGCTACATCAAGCGCCAGCCGGCCAGCCTCTATCGCGCGCAGCGCCGTGGCGGCAAGGGCCGCTCGGCTTCGGCGCTGAAGGACGAGGATGTCGTGCAGCAGCTATGGGTCGTGAATACCCACGACACGCTGCTCACTTTCACCAGCACCGGCCGGGTGTACTGGCTCAAGGTCTACCAGATGCCGGAAGCCGGCCCGGGCGCGCGCGGCAAGCCGATCGTGAACCTGCTGCCGCTGGCCGAGGGCGAGAAGGTGCAGGCCCTGCTGCCGGTGCGCGAATACGATCCGAACTGCTTCGTGTTCTTCGCCACCCGCCAGGGCACGGTGAAGAAGACGCCGCTCACCGAGTTCGCGTTCCAGTTGCAGAAGGGCAAGGCCGCTATCAATCTCGAAGAGGGAGATGCGCTGGTCGACGTGGCCATGACGGACGGCGAAAGCGATGTCCTGCTGTTCGCGTCGAACGGCAAGTCGGTGCGCTTCGACGAAGCCAGCGTGCGTTCGATGGGCCGTACCGCCACGGGTGTGCGCGGCATGCGGCTCGCCGATGACGCGGAAGTGGTCTCGCTGATCGTCGCCGCCGGCGACGGCGACATCCTCACCGCCACGGCGCGTGGTTACGGCAAGCGCACGGCGCTCGAGGAGTTCCCGAAGAAGGGACGCGGCACGCAGGGCGTCATCGCCATCCAGTGCTCCGAGCGTAACGGCAAGCTCGTCGCGGCCACGCAAGTGACCGAGGCGCAGCAGCTCATGCTGATTTCGGACCAGGGCACCCTGGTGCGCACGCGCGTGTCCGAAGTGTCGCAGCTGAGCCGCAACACGCAGGGCGTGACCCTGATCAAGCTGCCCAGGGAAGAAACGCTGATCGGCGTGGTCCGCCTCGAAGCCGAGGAAGAGCTGGAGGGCGAGGGCGAAACGCCCGACGGCGAAGCCGCCGCCGACATGCCGCCGATCGAAAGCGGCCCGGTAGGCGACGGCGCCGAGCCGAGCGAAGCGTAGAACCAGACCCCCGGGGAAACCCCCCGGGGGGTTGTAGGAGCACGCCTTGCGCGCCCTGAGCTTTTAGCCTCGGTCGTCAACTCACACGCCAGTTCGAAGGCACGGCCTCAAAACATGTCGCGCGCAAGGCGCGCTCCTACACGATGCAGCCGGGTCAGCCGTCGATGGCTTCCAGCATCGCCTCGGCCGTCGACACCCGGAACTCGCCCGGGGCCTCGACGTGCAGGATCTTCACCACGCCATCTTCCGCGTACAGCGCGAAGCGTTTCGCGCGGATACCCATGCCGTTCTTCGTGCCGTCGAGTTCGAGGCCGAGCGCCTGTGAGAACGTGGCGTTGCCGTCGGCGAGCATCAGCAGGTCGTCCGGCACGCCCTGTGAGTCGCCCCACGCGTGCATGACGAAGGCATCGTTCACCGACATGCATGCCACCTTGATCCCGCGCTCGCGGAAATCCTCCATGTGCTGCATGAAGCCCGGCAGGTGCTTGTTGGAGCAGGTGGGCGTGAACGCTCCCGGCACGGCAAAGAGCACGACCTTGCCCTGACCCAGGATGTCGGTACTCGTCACGGTCTTGATGCCATCCTGGAACACGGCAAGGGTCGCTTCCGGAAGGGTGTCGCCAACGGCAATGCTCATGGGGAGTCTTCTTGGGGAGAGGAAAAGCCGAGTGTACGTGAGGCCCGGACCTGAAGCGAAGGCAACCCCGGCGGCGGCCCTCTTGAATCCCTCGCCGTCGTTCATATGTTTGCTTGCAGACGGCCACGGGGCCGAAAAATTCTTGGGAGTCAAACAGATGAACCAGCTTCGTCAGGTTTCGTTTCGCCGCGCGCCGATGTTCGGCGGCGACGTCAGCCGTGTGTTCGAGCACTTCTTCGGTAGCGATATCGCCGCTCCTGCCACGGCCGCGGAGACCGCCTGGGCGCCGCGAGTGGACATTCGCGAGGAAGCCGGCCGTTTCCTGATCCTGGCCGACGTGCCGGGAGTCAACCTGGCCGACATCGAGATCCAGATGGACAAGAACGTGCTCAGCATCAAGGGCGAGCGCAAGGCGTTCAGCAGCGAGGCCGAGGGCAAGTTCAGCCGCGTGGAGCGTGTGGCCGGCAAGTTCAAGCGCAGCTTCACGTTGCCTGAGAGCGCGGATGCCGACGGCATCACCGCGTCGGGTGGGAATGGCGTGCTGGAAATCGCCATCCCGAAGAAGGCCGAAAGCGCGCCGCGCCGTATCGCGATTAACGCTGCGGGCTAAAACGGCCTAAGCTTGCAGGTCTGGCCCGTGGTGGACGTGTCCACCGCGGGCGTTCCATTTGGATTTTCGACACAAGCCCGGGAGAGCCTGTGGAGTTCAAGGATTACTACGAGACATTGGGGGTCAAGCCCGACGCGACCGATGCCGAGATCAAGGCCGCGTACCGCAAGCTTGCCCGCAAGTACCACCCCGACAAGAACAAGGAACCGGGTGCGGAGGAAAAATTCAAGGCGGTCAACGAGGCCAACGAGGCCCTGAAGGATCCCGAGAAGCGCCGCGCCTACGACCAGTTCCGTGCCGGCGGTTACCGCCAGGGCGAGCAGTTCCGACCGCCGCCGGGATGGGGCCAGGGCGGCAGTTTCGACTTCGGCGACATGGGCGGCCGCGGTGGCGGCGACTTCAGCGATTTCTTCGAAAGCCTGTTCGGTGGCGGCCGGGCGCGTGGGCAGCAGCAGGCCCGGCGCGGTCGCGACATCCAGGCCAGGATCGAAACCGATCTGCAGACGGCATACCACGGCGGCAAGACCCGCGTGGTCCTCAACGACGCGTCGGGCGGCGAGCGCGTGCTCGAGGTCAAGATTCCTGCCGGGATCACCTCCGGCCAGACCATCCGCCTTGGCGGGCAGGGCCATCCGGGCGCCGGTGGGGGACCATCGGGCGACCTGCTGCTGGAAATCGCGATTCGCGACGATGCGCGGTTCCGTCTGGACGGACGCACGGTCACCCATGTCCTGCCGATCACGCCGTGGGAAGCCGCGCTCGGAGCCACGGTGCCCGTGCCGACGCTGGGTGGGCATGTGGACCTGCGCATCCCGGCCGGTTCGCAGTCGGGCCGCAAGCTGCGCCTGAAGGGACGGGGTCTGCCGGGCTCGGAGCCCGGCGACCAGATCGTGGTGCTGGAGATCCGCGTGCCCGTGCCGGAGACGCACGAGGAGCAGGCGGCCTACGCGGAATTCAAGGACGCATTCCAGGGATTCGACCCGCGCCGTGGGTGACCGCGAGGCCGCCCACGTCGTGTAGGAGCGCGCCTGCGCGCGACATGTTTTGAGGCCGTGACCCGAAGCTGGCGCGTGAAAATGGCGGACTGGGGCGAAAAGCCGTCGCGCGCAGGCGCGCTCCTACAGGGCACTCTGGGCTCAGGTCGGAAGGTGTTCCTTCAACGCAGCGACGAGCTCTTCTTCCTTGATCGGCTTCACGACATAAGCCTTCGCGCCCTGGCGAAGACCCCACACTTTGTCGGTGTCCTGGTCCTTCGTGGTGACCAGGATGATGGGGATGTGCTTGGTCGTCTCTTCCTTGCTGATGGTGCGCGTGGCCTGGAAGCCGTTGAGGTTCGGCATCACCACGTCCATCAGGATCAGGTCGGGGATTTCGCGCTTCGCCACCTCGACGCCCTGGGCACCGTCTTCGGCGGTGATGGCCTCGTGGCCCAGCTTCTCGACGATGCGCTTGATTCCCAGCAACTGCGACGGCGAATCGTCGACGATCAGGATACGAGCCATTCACTTTCCCCCGGGTCGGTGCCCGATGTGTTCTCACAATGCGAACCGCGGTGACGAAAAAACGTCATGCGTGGCGCCTCTGGCGACGCGTCATTCTACCGGGCGTGGCGCGTGTATCAATGGTGACACGACAAGTACCTGCCGGGGCAAGCACCGGGGCGCGGCTAGGCGCCCAGGCGAACGATCGTGCGGCCGAAAGACCCGCCTTCGAGCATGGTCGGGAACACGCTGGCCACGTCTTCCAGTGCCACTTCCTTCGTGCAGATCGCGTCGAGGTGGCGTGGCTTCCAGTCGCCGGCCAGGCGGCGCCACACCTCGTCGCGCACGTCCCGGGCCGTGCCGGCCGAGGCGATGCCCAGCACGCTGACGCCGCGGATGATGAAGGGCATGACCGTGGTGGCGAGCTCCGGGCTCCCCGCGAGGCCGCAGATGGCCGCGTTGCCATAGGGTGCTATCAGCGGCAGGAACCCGGCCAGCGTCGTGCCGCCGACATTGTCCAGGAGGCCGCCGTACTTCGCGGAATCCATCGGACGGCCGCTGAAAGCGAGCTGGTGGCGGTCGACGCAGTGGCTGGCACCGATGCCGCGCAGGAAGTCGAAACGATCCGGCTTGCCGCTGACGGCATGCACTTCGTAGCCGGCGCGGCTGAAGATGTCGATGCCCAGCATGCCCACGCCACCCGTGGCGCCGGTGATCGCGATGGGCCCCTGCGCGGGTGCCTGGCGGTTCTCGGTCATGCGCAGCAAGGCCAGCGCCGCGGTGAATCCGGCAGTGCCGATGATCATTGCCTCGCGGGCCGTCAGCGAGGCGGGCAGGGCGATCGTCCAGGCGGCGGGCAGGCGCACGTACTCGCCGTAGCCGCCGTCCCGCGTTTCGGAGAGGCCGCTGCCGGTGGCCAGTACCTTGTCCCCTTCCCTGAAGGCGGGATCGGAGGAGGCGACCACGGTGCCTGCCACGTCGATACCGCCGTTCAAGGGGAAGGTCCGCAGGATCTTGCCCTTGCCGGTGCCGGCGAGGGCATCCTTGTAGTTCACCGACGACCATTCGGCGCGGACCAGCAACTCGCCCTGCGAAAGGGCCGCCGTTTCCATCGTCTCGATGCCGGCGCGATAGCCGGCCTCGTCCTGGCGAATGCGGAAGGCGCGGAAGGAGGTCATGCGACGGTCCCGTCGATCGAGGCGGGCGTGATCCACTTCGGCGTGAACATGGACTCGAAGTTCTTCATCCAGTCGAGCAGCGCGTCGATGCTTTCGCCGAACCAGACCTGGTCGCGCTGCTCGGGCTTGACGAAGCCTTCCGCGACCATGTGGTCCATCGTGGCGGCGAGGCTGCGATAGAAGCCGCGCACGTCGAGGTAGGCGCACGGATAGCTGTGCAGGCCGAGCTGGGCCCAGGTGAGCATCTCGAACATCTCGTCCATGGTGCCGAAGCCGCCGGGGAGGGCGACGAAGGCATCCGACAGTTCGTACATGCGCGTCTTGCGCTGGTGCATGGTCTCGACGACCTGCAGCTCGGAGAGCCCGGTATGGGCCACTTCCTTCTCCACGAGCTGGCGCGGGATCACGCCGATCGCCTTGCCGCCCGCGGCGAGCACGGCATCGGCCACCGCGCCCATGAGCCCGACCTTGCCGCCCCCGTAGACGAGGGTGATGCCTTCCTCCGCCATGCGCGTGCCGAAGGCCCGGGCGGCCTCGAGATAGGCCGGATGCGACCCGCTGCTGGAGCCGCAGTAGACGCAAAGGGATTTGATCTCACGCATGCTCGATTGTCTCCGTCTCTCGTAGGAGCGCGCCCTGCGCGCGACATGTTTTGGGGCCGTGAGTTACAGGGCCTGTTGCTCTTGGCGACCAGCTGTCGCGCGCAGGGCGCGCTCCTACGGTGGCACCGCTGAAAACAACAAAGCCCGCACACGCCAGAAGCATGAGCGGGCTCAGGTCACGCGACCGATCAGTTGCCCTTGTGGATGGCGCGCTTGTCGACCGAGAGCGCGGCCTCGTGCACGACTTCCGACAGCGCCGGATGAGCGTGGACGATGCGGGCGAGGTCTTCCGACGAACCCTTGAATTCCATCGCCACCACGCACTCGTGGATCAGCTCGGACACGGCCGGACCGACCATGTGCACGCCGAGGATGCGGTCGGTTTCGGCGTGGGCGATCATCTTCACCTGGCCGATGCCTTCGTTCATGGCGACGGCGCGGCCGTTCGCTGCGAAGGGGAAGGAGCCCGTCCGGTACGGAATGCCTTCTTCCTTGAGCTGCTCCTCGGTCTTGCCCACCCAGGCGATTTCCGGCTCGGTGTAGATGACCCAGGGCACGGTGTCGAGGTTGACGTGGCCCGGCTTGCCGGCGATCAGCTCGGCGACCATCACGCCTTCTTCGGAACCCTTGTGCGCGAGCATCGGGCCGCGCACCGCGTCGCCGATGGCCCAGACGCCGTCGACGCCGGTGTGGTTGTGCTCGTCGACCACGATGCGGCCGCGCTCGTCCAGCTTCACGCCAGTGTCGTCGGCCAGCAGGCCGGCAGTGTAGGCACGGCGGCCCACGGCCACGAGCAGCTTGTCGACCACGAGGCTCTGCGCGGCGCCGTCCTTGTCGGTGTAACCGACGTGGACTTCGTCGCCCTTGACCTCGGCGGAGGTGACCTTGGCGTTGACCTTGATGTCGAGGCCCTGCTTGGCGAACTCACGGGCGGCCAGCTTGGCGATGTCCTGGTCGGCCACCTGGAGGAACTTCGGCAGCGCTTCCAGCACCGTGACTTCGGCGCCGAGGCGCTTCCACACGCTGCCGAGCTCCAGGCCGATGACGCCCGCACCGATCACGCCCATGCGCTTCGGTACCTCGGTGAGGTCCAGGGCGCCGGTGTTGTCGATGATGTGCTTGCCGTCGAACTTCGCGAACGGCAGCTCGATCGGCACCGAGCCGGAGGCGAGGATGACGTTGGTGGCGGAGATCGTCTCGACCTTGCCGTCGTTGCCGCTGATCTCGACCTGGTTGCCCTTCAGCAGCTTGCCCTTGCCGAAGAACGAAGTGATCTTGTTCGCCTTGAACAGCATCGTCACGCCGCCGGTGAACTGCTTGACGATCTTGTCCTTGCGGCCGATGAAGGTGCCGATGTCGATCTTCGGGTTCTCGGCGGTGATGCCGTGATCCTTGAAGTTGTGCGTGAGGTTGTGGAACTGCTTGGAGGAATCCAGCAGCGCCTTGGACGGGATGCAGCCCACGTTGAGGCAGGTGCCGCCCAGGGCGGCCTTGCCGTCCTTGCCGACGAAGGCGTCGACCACGGCGGTCTTCAGGCCCAGCTGCGCGGCGCGGATCGCGGCCACATAGCCCGCGGGGCCGGCACCGATGACGATGACGTCGAACTTGTCGCTCATTTGCTTGCTCCGGATGAAACGGCGGTATGCGCTACCGCGGAATATGGGGGCGGTTACATGAAAACGGGAGTCTTTCGACTCCCGCCTTCACGTATGCCTTCTCAACCGGCCCTTACAGGCCGAGCAGCATCCGCTGCGGGTTTTCCAGCTGGTTCTTGATGTCGACCAGGAACAGCACGGCGTCGCGGCCGTCGATGATCCGGTGGTCGTACGACAGGGCGATGTACATCATCGGGGCGGCCACCACCTGGCCGTTCTCGACGACCGGGCGCTCCTTGATCGTGTGCATGCCCAGGATGGCGCTCTGCGGCGGGTTCACGATCGGGGTGGAGAGCAGCGAACCGAAGGTGCCGCCGTTGGTGATCGTGAAGGTGCCGCCCTGAAGGTCGTCCAGGCCCAGCTTGCCGTCACGGGCCTTCTTGGCGTAGCCGATGATGCCCTTCTCGACGTCGGCGAAGGACATGTCCTGCACGTCGCGCAGCACCGGCGTCACCAGGCCCTTGTCGGTCGACACGGCGATCGAGATGTCCTGGTAGCCGTGGTAGATGATGTCGTTGCCGTCGACCGAGGCGTTGATCACCGGGTAGCGCTTCAGCGCCTCGGTGGCGGCCTTCACGAAGAAGCTCATGAAGCCCAGCTTCACGCCGTTGGCCTTCTCGAACTGCTCGCCGAGGGCCTTGCGCAGCTTCACCACCTCGGCAAGGTTCACCTCGTTGAACGAGGTGAGCATGGCGATGGAGTTCTTCGACTGCATCAGGCGCTCGGCGATGCGGGCGCGGATGCGGGTCATCGGCACGCGCTCTTCCGGACGGCTGCCCGGCGTGGGCTTCGCGGCCGGTGCCGGGGGCGCGGCGGCCGGGGCGGCGCCGCCCTTGCCGGCGTTTACCAGGTCTTCCTTCGTGACGCGGCCGTCGCGGCCGGTACCGGCGACCTTCGACGGGTCGATGTTTTCCTCGACGGCCACGCGGCGGCCGGCCGGCGACAGTTCGTCGACGCCCTTCGGGGCTTCCTTCGCCTCGGCCTTTTCGGCCTTCGGCGCTTCGGCGGCGGCCGGGGCGGCGGCCGGAGCCGGCGCGGCAGCGGCGGCGCCTTCCTCGATCACGGCGATCACCTGGTTGCTGGTGACGGTGGTGCCTTCCTCGAACTTGATTTCCTTCAGCACGCCGTCGACCGGCGCCGGGACTTCGAGGACGACCTTGTCGGTCTCGAGGTCGAGCAGGTTTTCGTCGCGCTTGACGGCTTCGCCCGCCTTCTTGTGCCAGGTGGCGATAAGCGCGTCGGAGACCGACTCGGGCAGGACCGGGACTTTGACTTCGATGGACATGCTTGTCTTACTCCGCTGCGTGATCGGTGCCGACCGGCGCGACCAGCGCCTGTTCGACGAGCGCCGTCTGTTCGGCGACATGAGTGTTGAGGTGACCCGCGGCCGGTGCCGGCGAACGAGCGCGTCCCGCATAGGAGAGGCTGTTCTTCGGACCCACGCAGGCCTGCAGGTGGTGACGGATCTGGAACCAGGCGCCCTGGTTCATCGGCTCTTCCTGGCACCACACCACTTCCTTCGCGGAAGGGTATTTCTCCAGTTCGGCCGTGACCTGCGGGCGCGGGAAGGGGTAAAGCTGTTCCACGCGCACGATGGCGACGTCGTTGAGGCCGCGCTTCTCGGCTTCCTCCAGCAGGTCGTAGTAGACCTTGCCCGAGCAGAGCACCACGCGCTTCACCTTCTTGGCCGGCAGGTCGCGGTGCTCGCCGATCACCAGCTGGAAGCGGCCCGTGGCCAACTCGTCCAGCGAGGACACGGCCAGCTTGTGGCGCAGCAGCGACTTCGGCGTCATCACGATCAGCGGCTTGCGCACCGGGCGCACTTGCTGGCGGCGGATCATGTGAAAGGCCTGGGCGGGCGTGGTGGGCACGCACACCTGCATGTTGTCCAGCGCGCACAGTTGCAGGAAGCGCTCGAGGCGGGCGGAGGAGTGCTCCGGACCCTGGCCTTCATAGCCGTGGGGCAGGAACAGCGCGAGGCCGCACAGGCGGTCCCACTTGGCCTCGCCTGAGCTGATGAACTGGTCGATGACGACCTGGGCGCCGTTGGCGAAGTCGCCGAACTGGCCTTCCCAGATGGTGAGCTGGTCGGGCGAGGTGGTGGCTTCGCCGTATTCGAAGGCCATCACGGCTTCTTCGGACAGAAGAGAGTCGATCACCTCGACGCGCGCGTTGTCGCGCACCTTCGACAGCGGCAGCAGGGTGTTGCCGGTCTTCTGGTCGTGCAGCACCGCGTGGCGGTGGAAGAAGGTGCCGCGTCCGGCGTCCTGGCCGACCACGCGAAGGTCGCTGCCCTCGGCGATCAGCGTGCCGTAGGCGAGGTTCTCGGCGAAGCCCCAGTCGGCGGGAAGTTCGCCGGCCGCCATCTTGCGGCGGTCTTCGTAGATCTTCGCGACGCGCGCGTGCAAGGTGATGTCGACGGGCACGTCGAGGATCGCGTCGAGCACCTTGGCCATCGTCTCGCGCGGCACGCCGGTGTCGACTTCCATCGACAGGCTGTTCTTCTGGAAGCGCGTCCAGTCGACCGAGATGTCGCGATCGGGGCTCGGATCGATCGCGATCAACGGCTCGCCCTTCTCGAGGCGTGCGCGGTAATCGTCGAGCATCTTCTGGCCGTCGTCGGCGCCGATGGTGGATTCCTTCACCAGCTGCTGCGCATAGAGGTCGCGCGTGGTCGGGCGCTTGCGGATGATCTGGTACATCAGCGGCTGCGTGGCCGCCGGTTCGTCGGCTTCGTTGTGGCCGTGACGGCGGTAGCAGACGAGGTCGATCACCACGTCCTTCTTGAACCGCTTGCGGAACTCATAGGCCAGGCGGGTGACCTGGATCACGGCCTCCGGATCGTCGCCGTTCACGTGGAACACCGGTGCGTTCACCATCTTGGCGAGGTCGGTGCAGTACAGCGTGGAGCGGGCGTCCTCGCGCTTGGAGGTGGTGAAACCCACCTGGTTGTTCACCACGAGGTGTAGCGTGCCGCCGATGGCGAAGCCGCGGGCCTGCGACATCTGCATCAGTTCCATGTTGACGCCCTGGCCCGCGAAGGCGGCGTCGCCGTGGATGAGCACGGCCAGCGACTTGTCGCGCGCGGTGTCGCGGCGGCGCGCCTGGCGCGCGTGCACCGAGCCGGCCACGACGGGATTCACGATCTCAAGGTGCGACGGGTTGAAGGCCAGCGCCACGTGCACGCCGCCGTTCGGCGTCTTGACGTCGGCGGAGAAGCCCATGTGGTACTTCACGTCGCCGGAGTGGATGGGGCTGTCGTCGTGCTCGAACTTACCTTCGAACTCGTTGAAGAGCTGCGAGGGGGCCTTGCCGAGGATGTTCACCAGCACGTTGAGACGGCCACGGTGGGCCATGCCGATCACGATTTCCTTGACGCCGTTGTCGCCGGCGGCGCGGACGACGTCGTCGACCATCGGGATGAGGCTGTCGCCGCCTTCGAGCGAGAAGCGCTTCTGGCCCACGTACTTCGTGTGCAGGTAGCGCTCCAGGCCTTCGGCCGCGGTGAGGGCTTCGAGCACGCGCACCTTCTCGGCCTTCTGCAGGCCCGGCGAACCGCCGGCCTGTTCCAGGCGCGAGTGGATCCAGGCGCGCTGGTCGTGGTCGGAGATGTACATGAACTCGGCGCCGACGGTGCCGGTGTAGATCTGCTTGAGCTTCGCAAGCAGGTCGCGCAGCTTCATGCGCTGGCCGCCACCGGCGAAGGTGCCGGCATCGAACTCGGTGTCGAGGTCGGCGTCGGAAAGACCGTGGAAGGCCAGGCCGAGGTCAGGCGTGTCGATGTCCGGAACGGTCAGGCCGAGCGGATCGAGCTTCGCAGCGATATGGCCGCGCGAGCGGTAGGCGGTGAGCAGGCGAAGCACGCCGGCCTGCTTCTGCGCGTACGCGTTGTCGGCCGGACCAGCTGGTGCGGCGGCCGCGACGCGGCGCTGTTTCTGTGCCGCCTCGATACGGGCGATGACCCCGGAGTGGGCGACGTCGCCGGCCTCGCGGCCTTTGAAGCCCTTGAAATAGCTGTCCCATTCGGCCGGGACGGAGCCAGGATCGGCCAGCCAGGCCTCGTAGACTTGCTCTACGTAGTCGGCGTTGCCGCCGGCGAGCTGGGAGGATTCGGAAAACTCGCGGATCAGGTTTGCGCTCACGTCACCACCGGCACACACGAAAAGGACGGGCTGCCGCGAGGCACGTGGGGACTGCCTGCGGCATAAGAATCCGTTAATTATAGCTCCGTGCTGCTGCGCTGCGCCAACCCAGAACGCACTTCCTGATTTGCGTCAGATGCCGAGTGGTCTTATCTGCCACGCGGGCTCGGCCCGCTCCCAGACTTCCTCGAAATATGCCGTGAGACGAGAGGTCTCACCGGGGGCATCGAGGGACCCGCGGGCCTCGTAGCGGTTGGCGACGGGCCTGAACAGAAAGCCACTGGCCTGATCGGTGACGAAGGCCGAGCCGTAGCGGAGGTGGGCTTCCTCGATCGGTACGCGGACGGCGACCGCCGTCGGCAGGCGCTGGGCGAGTGCGAGCAGGCGATGGCCGTCGCGATGGGCCCGCTCGGCGTCATGGGTGAGGATGCGGATCTGGGCCTGGCGACCGCTGGTGGCGATCCGGCGCAGTTCGGCCAGGGCGGCCTCCCCGTCCAGAACCCCTGGCTCCAGGATGGGGAGATAGATGCAGACGCGGTGGCGGGCTGCGCCCAGCAGGCGGACATGGGCGGCCTCAAGGCCGGCATGCTCGCTGGAGGCCAGCAGCAGGTCGGCCGGGGCGGTCACCGGCGACGGCCCTTGCGTATGCCCATCTGGCCGTCGTTGACGAGGGCGAGCAGGACGGTCTTCTCGGCGGCGGGTGGGTTGCGCTCGAAGACCAGCTCGCGCTCGCCGGCCAGGCGTTCCGCGAGGCCGGCCGGGCACTCGTAGGCTTGGCCGCTCACGTAGAGCGTGGCGTCCTTCTTCCCCTTGACCCATGCGATGCGGGCATACGGATGACGTACCAGGCTGGCGCCGGCAGCCAGCGCCTTGTCCAGCGCGGCCTCGGTGGTCGCCTTCGGCGGCGCCGCCGCGACCTGGGCATTGCGATAGCGGGTGATGAAGCGGCCGAACCAGTCCGCGAGGAGGTCGCGGTCCAGCGCGGCGGCGAAGGGCAGGGCCTGGCGCAGACGGTTGAGCGCGGCCGTGTCGATCTCGCCGGCCCGTTTCGCGGGTGCGAGGTCCGGGTCCGTATAGCGAAGTTCCTCCGGCATCCGTTCGGCAAGGAAGTCCGAGAGGTCAACGGTCAGTTCGGCCTGGGACGGCGCGCGCATGCCGATGGAAATGGTCATGCAGTCGCCGATGGCGACGCCGTCATGGGGCAAGCCGGGCGGCAGGTAGAGCATGTCGCCGGGCTCGAGCAGCCACTCGTGGGTGGGCTCGAAGACCTTCAGCTGCTTGAGTTCCACGTCGTCGCGGAAGTCCAACGGCGCGTCGGGGTCGTCGCTGATCGCCCAGTGCCGTTCGCCGAGTCCCTGCAGCAGGAACACGTCGTACTGGTCGACATGGGCGCCCACGCCGCCCCCGTCTTCCGCATAGGAAATCATGATGTCGTCCAGGCGCCAGCTGGGCAGGAAGGCGAAGTGGTCGAGCAGGGCGGCCACGTCGGCGTCCCATTTGTCCACGTCCTGCACCAGGAGGGTCCAGTCGCGTTTCGGCGTCTTGCCGAACTCGGCTTCCGCGAAGGGACCGTTCTTCACCGTCCAGCGGTCGCGCTTCTCGTCGTGCACGATGAGCCGCGCAAGCACGCCTTCCTCGCAGGCGAGGCCGGCGAGGTCGTTCGGCTCGATCGGCGGCTGGAAGCCAGGAAAGGCATTGCGGATGAGCAGCGGACGCTTCTGCCAGTAATCGCGCAGGAACTGCGCAGCGCTCATGCCGAGAGGCTGGCTGGCGCTGCCGCGCACTTCGATCGGGAGGGGCTTGCGAGTGGGGGTCGGGATGGACATGTCGGGACTATACGCGCAGCTCAAACAGCCTTGGCGAGCTTGTCGGCAAGGCCGATGTACGACGCGGGCGTCAGCTCGGCGAGCGCCTGCTTCGCATCGGCGGGCAGGTCGAGGCCGGCGATGAAGGCGCGCATGGAATCCTTCGTGATGCCCTGGCCGCGGGTCAGCGCCTTGAGCTGTTCGTACGGCTCCGGCAGGCCGTAGCGGCGCATCACCGTCTGCACGGCTTCCGCGAGCACTTCCCAACTGGCGTCGAGGTCGGCGGCGATGCGCTCGGCATTGACGTTGAGCTTGCCGAGACCCTTCATCAGCGATTCCAGCGCGACCAGCGAATGGCCGAAGGCGGTGCCCAGGGCGCGCAGTACGGTGGAGTCGGTGAGGTCGCGCTGCCAGCGGCTGATCGGCAGCTTCTCGGCGAAGTGGCCGAGCAGGGCGTTGGCGAGGCCGAAATTGCCCTCGGCGTTTTCGAAGTCGATCGGGTTGACCTTGTGCGGCATCGTGGAGGAACCCACCTCGCCCGCCTTCAGCGCCTGGCGGAAATAGCCGAGCGAGATGTAGCCCCAGATGTCGCGCGCAAGGTCGATGAGGATGATGTTGATCCGGCGCAGCACGTCGGCGAACTCGGCGATGCCGTCATGCGGCTCGATCTGCGTGGTGTACGGATTGAAGACGAGGCCGAGGCCGTCCACGAAGCTCGCCGCCAGTGCCGGCCAGTCCACGTCCGGATAGGCGATGACGTGCGCGTTGTAGTTGCCCACGGCGCCGTTGATCTTGCCCGGGATCTCGATGGCGACCAGCTGGCGACGCTGGCGTTCCAGACGCGCGACGACGTTGGCGATTTCCTTGCCCATGGTGCTCGGCGACGCGGTCTGGCCGTGCGTGCGCGAGAGCAACGAAAGACCCGCATGCTCGTGGGCAAGGCCGCGCAGGGTCGCGATGACCTTGTCGAGCGCGGGCAGCAGGACGTCCTGGCGCGCGTCGCGCAGCATCAGGGAGTAGGCGAGGTTGTTGATGTCTTCGCTGGTGCAGGCGAAGTGCACGAACTCCTTGGCCTGGGCCAGCGCCGGGTCGCTGCCGATCTTCTCCTTGATGAAGTATTCCACCGCCTTGACGTCGTGGTTGGTGGTGGCTTCGATCGTCTTGATGCGTTCGCCATCCTCGGCGGAGAACTCGTTCGAGATGGCCAGCAGGCGGCTCACGGCATCGGCCGAGAATGCGGGCAGTTCCACGATGCCCGGCTGGGCGCCGAGGGCCAGCAACCAGTGGATTTCCACGTGCACGCGGCGGTGCATGAGGCCGAATTCGCTGAAGATGGGACGCAGCGACTCCGCCTTGGCGGCGTAGCGGCCGTCCAGCGGCGAGAGGGCGGTCAGCGTGACGTGGGACATGGAAGGTTCCTGGGGCGAGGCAGTCAAACAGCCATTATACCGCCCCCGTAGGAGCGCGCCTGCGCGCGACGCCGTTGGAGCCGCGAGCCGCAGGACCAGGAAAGCCCCTCCCCTGGAGGTCCGCGCGAAAAGATGTCGCGAGCTGGGCTCGCTCCTACAATGGCGCATCCATCCCCCGGAGGTCCCCGCAATGAGCAAGTTCCGCACCGAACGCGACAGCATGGGTGAGTTGAAGGTACCGGCCAAGGCGCTCTACGGCGCCCAGACCCAGCGGGCGGTGGACAACTTCCCCGTGTCCGGCCTGACCATGCCGCGCGAGTTCATTCGCGCCCTGGGCCTGATCAAGTCGGCCGCGGCGGAGGCCAACGTGAAGCTGGGTCACCTCGACAAGGCCTCGGCGAAGGCCATTCGCGATGCCGCCGCCCGGGTCGCGGCGGGCGAGGTAGACGAGCATTTTCCCATCGACATCTTCCAGACTGGGTCGGGCACCAGTTCCAACATGAATGCCAACGAGGTGATCGCCCACCTCGCCGCGGCGGCGGGGCGCACGGTGCACCCCAACGATCACGTGAACGCCGGGCAGAGCTCGAATGACGTGATTCCCACCGCGATCCTGGTCAGCGCCACGCTGGCCACCAGCGAGAAGCTGCTGCCGGCGCTGAAACATTTGCGCAAGACCATCGACGGTCGCGCCAGGGAACTCAGGAAGGTGGTGAAGACCGGCCGCACCCATCTGATGGACGCCATGCCGATCACCTTCGGCCAGGAACTCTCGGGCTGGTCGGCGCAGATCGGCGATGCCGAGGAACGGATCACTGACACGCTGAAGCGCACCCGCCGTCTGCCGCAGGGCGGCAGCGCCGTGGGCACCGGGATCAACGCGGATCCGAAGTTCGGACCGGCCGTGGCCGCGGAACTGTCGAAGCTCACGGGCGTGAAATTCGTATCGGCGGACAACTATTTCGCCGGCATGGCCGCACAGGATGCGCCGGTGGAGTTGTCAGGGCAGCTGCGCGCGCTCGCCGTCGCCGTGATGAAGATCGCCAACGACCTGCGCTGGATGAATTCGGGGCCGCTCGCGGGACTGGGCGAGATCGAGCTGCCGGCATTGCAGCCTGGTTCGTCGATCATGCCGGGCAAGGTGAATCCGGTGATTCCGGAGGCGGCCGCGATGGTGGCGGCCCAGGTAATCGGCAACGACGCCACGATCGCCATCGCGGGCCAGTCGGGCAACTTCCAGCTCAACGTGATGCTGCCGGTGATCGCGTATAACCTGCTGCAGTCGATCGAGATCCTCGCCAAAGTCACCACGCTGCTGGCCGACAAGGCGATCGCCGGCTTCAAGGTCAACGAGGAGCACATCCGCGAGGCGCTCGACAAGAACCCCATCCTCGTCACGGCCCTGAATCCGGTGATCGGCTACGAGAAGGGCGCGGCGACGGCGAAGCAGGCTTATAAGGAGAAGCGGCCGATCATGGAGGTGGCCTTGGAAACCACAGGTCTCTCGAAGGCGGAGCTGACGAAGTTGCTCGACCCCGCTGCATTGACCAAGGGCGGCATCCACGGTGGCGGCGGTGGCGGTGGTTGACCAACATTCCCACGGACGCGGGAACCGGGAGGGCACTCTTCGGTCGAGCGGTAAGGCGCTGGATTCCTGCTTTCGCAGGAATGACGGCCGGGTGGATGGCGTGCCGTAACCTCCAGCTGCGCTTGGTTCCTGCCTTCGCAGGAATGACGGCAGCCTCCCGCTCGTCGTTCCCGCGCAGGCGGGAACCCAGGGACTTGGCTTCTACAAGCGGCAAGCCGGGTGCCGGTCGGGAACGACTGGCTCAGCGCGCAACGCCGCTCGGTCGTACGGGATATAGCTGGCCCAGTACCACGGGAAGCAGGTCTTCCCCAGGATATCGTCGAGCAGGTAAGCAAAGATCGACTCACCGTTCGAGCTGTTGCTCATCATCAGCACGCAGGTCTTCGACCGTTCCAGGCACACGAAGAGGTTATTGGTGCCGTCGTCGTGCCCTTCCTTGAAAAACGCCGGGCCACGCGGTGACTCGAACGTCCCCACGCCCATGGCGTAACCCAGCGAAATCGAATCGTTGTCGTTGGAGTCGGCAAGCCCGATGGTGGGGAACTGCCGCACGGAATGGATCTTCACCACGGGCTTCAACCAGGTGCGATACGTCGCGGCCTTCAGCCCGTCGCCCTGGGACATCGCCGCCAGCAGACGCGCGTAGTCGGCGATCGTCGTATCCATCGAGCCGGCGGCGCGCACGGATTCGCGCTGCTTGTGGCCGAGCGCCTTGCCCTCTTCGTCGTAACCGATGGCGAGGTTGTCCGCGAAGTCGTTGCGCCAGGTCATGCTCGAGCGCTTCATGCCGTAGCGTTCGAACAGGCGTTTATTCATCAGATCGCCTACGTCTATGCCCTTGCCGTTCTCCAGCACGAACTGCATGAGGTTGATGCCTTCGCCGGAATAACCGTAGCGCGTGCCCGGGTCGAAATAGAAGGAGAGCTTGCCATCGGGGTCATAGTCCTTTCCGGGCTGCCAGAAACGGAAGTTGGGAAAACCCGAGCGATGGCTGAGCAGGATCGAGGGCGTGAGCTTTCGCCAGCGTTCATCTCCCGCAAGATCGGCGTACTTCGGATACTCGGGCAGGGGCTTGGGGAGGTCCTTTGCGATACTGCCGTCGAGATCCAGCTTTCCTTCGTCCACGAGCGACATCGTGGCGTACGCGAAAGCGGCCTTGGTGAGCGACGCGGCATACATCACGGTATCGGTGGTCAGGGGCAAACCTTTCTCCACGTCGCGCTGGCCATAGGCCTTCACCGAGACGACCTTTCCGTCCTCGACGATGGCCACCGCAAGGCCGGGCACCTTCGCTTCTTTCATGAGGACGGCTATCCGGGCATCCAGCGCCGCGCCACGAAGCGGAGCGGCCGTCGCCGCGAAGGCTTGCGCGGCGGAGAAGGCTGACAGCAGGAACGAACCCAGCAGTATCGAACGAAGCATCATGCATTCTCCCTGTAAGAAGACGGCTCCCGAAGGAGCCGTCCATTGTCGATTAAGGTCAGCTGTCGTCGCGCCAGCGGCGGAACCAGATGGCACCGGCGATCATTGCCACTCCCGCCACCGCACCGATCCACAGCGAGGGGCTGGCCAGGGCGCTGTAGTGGTAGGCCAGGCCCATGCTGTTGACCAGCGACGCCGGGTCGTCGTGGCCCACACCGCTCAGCGGCGAGGCATTCGAGATCCAGCCGCCGGGCATCAGGCTACCCAGCATGCGGCCCACCACGTTGGTCCAGAACCATTCGGTCTTCAGGCCGGCGAAACCCATCAGGCCGAACCAGGAGACGATCACGCCGGCGCCGACGGGCAGGGCGATGGCCCAGAGGAACGGCTTGCTGCGGGCCCAGGCCGAGCAGAGCAGCAGCCAGCCGATGGTCGGCAGCGCCCAGACCGCGTACAGCGGAATCAGCAGGACCATGTTGAACACGACGCGGAGCGGATGCGCGGCAATCAGCAGGCCCCAGAGGCTCACGCCATGCATCGACGCGACCAGGGCGAACAGGATGCTCATCGCGAGACCCACGATCACACCGATCACTACGGCGATCACCGGGGCCAGCACGATGGCGCTGGCGACCTTCGAGAGCACCGTCGAGGTGTCGGACAGCGGCAACGACTTCCAGAACAGCACGCTGCGGTCGCGGCGGTCGTCGTAGAGCGCACCGAGGCAGTAGAAGAACACCACGATGGCCGTGACGCAGAGGACGATGGCCGCGACGGCGTAGAGCGAGATGTCCATCACCGCGCCGACGTTGTTCATGTCGGTGGCGCTCATGTTGCCGTGCATGTCCATGCTGCCGTACCGGAACATGCCCCAGTTGTTGCGCCGGCCAAAGACCTCGCCCAGGACGATGCCCATGAAATTCAGCGCCAGGAAGACGATGCCAGTGACCACCGGGGCCCAGAGGAAGCCGCCCTTGTGTTCCCAGAATTCGCGCTTGACCAGCCAGTAGAAGGTTTTCATGCGTAGGTGCCCTTCATGGTGGCGACGAAGAGGTCGCTGATCGACGGCCGCCGCACTTCGCCGAGCCGTTCGAGTTGCGGGCGGCTGACGTTATCGAAGAGGAAGATGCTCTTGCCGAACACCTGGCGCTCGTCCAGCGGCTTCAGCTCGCGTGCCGCGGCCGCCAGTTCGGAGCCCACGAGCACCTCGGCAAAGCGTTCGCCCAGGCTGTCCATGTCGGTGTCGAGCACGATCTTCCCATCGCGGATGAACATGAGGTCGGTGAGGATGTGTTCGATCTCCTCCACCTGGTGGGTGGTGACCAGGATGGTCTTCTCCTCGTCGAAGTAATCCTCCAGCAGGCTCTGGTAGAACTGCTTGCGGTAGAGGATGTCCAGGCCGAGGGTCGGCTCGTCCAGGATCAGCAGCTTCGCGTCGATCGACATCACCAGCGCGAGGTGCAGCTGCACGATCATACCCTTCGACAACTGCTTTACCTTCTGCCCCCGCTGCAGCTTCGTGCGGGCCAGGAAGGCGTCGCATTTGGCGCGGTCGAAGCGGGGGTGGGTGTTGGCTACGAAGTCGACGGCATCGCCTACCTTCAGCCAGCGCGGCAGCACGGCCACGTCGGCGATGAAGCAGACCTGTTCCATGAGCTTGTCGCGATCCTTGCGCGGGTCCAGGCCGAGCACGTTGAGCTGGCCGTCGAAGGTGGTGAGACCCAGGATGGCCTTCAGCGCGGTGGTCTTGCCGGCACCGTTGGGGCCGATCAGTCCGACGATGCGGCCAGCGGCGATCTGGAACGAGGTGGCATCCAGCGCAAGCGAGGTCTTGTATCGCTTGGTCAGACCGTTGGCGGTGACGACCGCTGTCATGACGGGTCCTCCGCGGAGCCGTTGGCTTCACGCATCAGGGTTTTCAGATCGAGGCCCATGCGCTGAAGGCGGGCATACAGCGCCGGCCACTCTTCGCGCAGGAAGCGCTCCCTTTCACTCTTCAGCAGCGCTTCGCGCGCCCCATCGATCACGAACATGCCAAGACCCCTCCGTTTCTCAACCAGTTGTTCGTCGACCAGCTCCTGGTACGCCTTGGAAACGGTCAGCGGATTGATCTGAAAATCCCCCGCGACCTGGCGGACCGACGGCAGCGGATCGCCTTCGTTCAAGGCGCCATCCAGGATCATGGCCACCACGCGTTCGCGGAGCTGGCGATAGATCGGGACGCTGTCGTTCCAGGTGATGGACATGTATGTCATTCCTTCGCCGTCTGGCGCAGTGCGTTACCGAACGAATAGTAGGGCATGGCCAGCTGCGCGCGGATCAGCGCGACGGCCCGGTCTTCGGCGCTGCGCTTCAGGGCGTCTGCAGCCGAATCGAAAGTGGCCTCGCCCAGGAGCACGGCCTCGCGCACATCGGCGTCGGTGGGTCGTACTTCGAGCGAGGGCAGGTCGACGACACGCGTGCCGTTGACGAAGTGCGGTGCGGCGAGCATCGCGGCGGCGCGGTCATCGAAGGAGCGCAGGGCGGACACGGCGGTGCCGGCGATCAGGACGGATGCGGTCAGGGCGATCAGATTCGGCGCTTTCATGGGACGACTCCGATGACGTGCTGCGTGGTGCCAGGGTTAGAGGGAAGCGACGCTCGGGCCGGCGTCGGCGTAAACGACGATCGGGGCAAGGTCGGTAACCTTCGTGCCGTTGATCTCGCTGATCGGGGCGGCGCTGGTGGAGGTGCTGCTGAAGCCGACCAGGGCGGAAGCGGCGATGGCGAACGAGGCGGCGAGGGCGATGTAGTTCGGGCTTTTCATGGTGTTTGCTCCTGTGGTGCTGTGGGTGACCGGTGTTGTAGTGAACTATAACACCAGAATTTCGGTCGTCAACTGGAATTTCGTGAAATTCCATATGACTTATGGCCTATGCCATGCCGGGGTGTGGTGGTGCGGCGCGTCGGCGGGGCACCTGGTCTGATGCGGGGATCCCAGGAAAGGTTTACGAGCGTGTAGGAGCGCGCCTGCGCGCGACATGTTTTGGGGCCGAACCCTGGAGTTGGCGCGCAAGCTTCGGTACTGAGGCGAAAAGATGTCGCGCGCGGTGCGCGCTCCTACACCGGCTCCCGGAGTAAACGAAAACGGCCGGCCCCTGGAGAGGCCGGCCGTTCGGGTCGCTGGGCTCCTGCCTTCGCAGGAGCGACGGCGTGGGGCTTTACAGCTCCGCGCGGAACTCCACGCCGATGATGCGCGGGTCGTTCACGAAGGCTGTGCGGTTGTTGAAGTCGATGCCGCCGGTGATGACCTTCTTGTTCGTGATGTTGCGGCCGTACAGGGCAACCTCGCGCTTGCCGAAGTCCCAGTTGTAGCCGATGCGGATGCCGCCTTCGAGGAACGGCTTGCTGCGGAACTCTTCCGAGTCGTACAGGAAGAAGTTCACCTCGCTGCGGTAGTTCCAGTCGGTGTAGACGAAGAACTCGCCGCTCTCGCCGTACGGAATGCCGTAGCGCGCGGTCCAGGTGCCGATCCACTTCGGCGCGTTGGGCAGCACGTTGCCGTCGATGAGGGCGTTGCCGCTGGCGTTGAGCGGATCGATCACGGTGCAGCCGCCGCCGCAGGGCGCAACGGCCAGGTTGCGGTCCTTCAGCTCGGTGTGGTTGTAGCTGCCGCCGGCCGTCATGTAGAAGTTCGGGGTGAGGTAGGCTTCGAGGTCGAACTCGGCGCCGTAGCCTTCCGTCTTCTTCGCGTTGATCAGCTGGGTGACGTTGGTCGCACCGCCCACCGCGGTAAGCTGCTGGTTGTGCATGTTGTACTTGTACACGTCGGCATTGAAGCGCAGCTTGTTGTCGTCCGACGTGGACTTGTAGCCGATCTCGTACGAGGTGATCGTTTCCGGCTTCGCCGTGGAAATGCTGTTGGCGAAGTTGATACGGCCCTGCACGCTGGGCGCGCGGAAACCATTGGCGATGCGGGCGTACACGTTGGAGTTCTTCGACAGCTGCCAGGTCCCGGTCAGGTCGCCGCTCCAGCGCGCATCGGTCGGATCCGAGGTGAGCGGACCGACCGGGCCCGTGAAGCCCAGGAAGCGCTCGGCCTTGAAATCGCGCTTGTCGTGCGACCAGCGCGCACCGGCGCGCACGTCGAACTCGTCGGTGAACTGGTAGTCCGCCGAACCGAACACCGCCCATGCCTTCGTGCGCTGGCTCTGGTCCACCCAGCCGTTGAGCGCGTGGTTGTTGAGCGTGTCGTACGAGAAGTTGGTGATCGCGATGTCTTCGTCGAAGTAGTACGTGCCTACCTGCCACTTCAGGCGCTCCGCGTTGTCGTTCGACAGGCGGAATTCCTGGGTGATCTGGCGGTCCTTCGGCAGCGCGTCGGCGGTTTCCGAATAGAAGGGCGTTACGCGGTTGGTGAAACTGGGCCTGGCCGGCGTACCGGAGGCGTCGTAGCCGCCGTCGACGTCGCCGAGGCTGTACGTGGTGGCGCGCTCTAGGCCGGTGATCGAGGCGAAGTTGAGGTCGCCGAAATGCCAGTTCAGGTGCAGGTTGCTGCCCCAGGTGAACAGGTGCTGCTTGTTGCGGCCGTCCTGCGAGACCGAGTCACGATCGAAGCCCGGCACGAACTGGTCGCCGCCCAGGGTGATCGAGTTGGCGCGATTGACCATGGCGCTGCCGTCGAGCCAGCGGCCGTGCACGTTGATCAGGGCGTCGAAGTCGTCCGAGGCCTTGTATAGCGCCTGCAGGCGAACGGCGCGATCGTTGTAACCGCCCAGGTCGTCCTTCTTGCCGGTGTAGTCATTGTCGATCCACCCGTCGCGGTGCTGGGCGAGGGCGGAGACGCGGCCCGACCAGCTCGAGCTGATCTTGCCGCCGATGGCCGCTTCGGCGTTGGCCGTGCCGTACGAGCCGTAGGACACGCGGGCATAACCCTCGGTTTCCTGGGTGGGCTTGCGCGATTCGAACTTGATCACGCCAGCCGGCGAGTTACGTCCGAACAGCGTGCCCTGCGGGCCACGCAGCACTTCCACCTGCTCGAGGTCGAACAGCGGGAAACCCTTGAGAATGGGGTTTTCCTGGACGATGTCGTCATAGACCATTGAGACCGGCTGCGACGCATTGAGGTCGAAGTCGCTGTTGCCGAGGCCGCGGATATAGAAGCGTGGGAATTCGCGGCCGTACGAGGTTTCCGCATACACGCTGGGTGCGCGCGAAGCGAGCTGCAGCACGCCGTCGCCGGCCTGGCCGAAGGACTCCAGCTTCTCAGCCGTCACCACGGTCATGGAGATGGGCACCTTCTGCAGGTCTTCCGTGCGCTTTTCGGCGGTCACGTTGATGGTCTGCAGGGTCGCCGTCCGGGGCGGGGCGTTGGATGGCTGGACGTCCTGTGGTGGCGTGTCCTGGGCGAAAGCCGCGCCGGCAGTGAGCGCCGCGGCAATGGACATGGCAATGACGAGACG
This sequence comes from Luteibacter sp. SVR4-7G, assembly GCF_056755555.1. Taxonomy (NCBI): domain Bacteria; kingdom Pseudomonadati; phylum Pseudomonadota; class Gammaproteobacteria; order Lysobacterales; family Rhodanobacteraceae; genus Luteibacter; species Luteibacter sp. SVR4-7G. Next base: position 81,482 of record NZ_JBPGXO010000017.1, read on the forward strand.
TCGCGGCGAGCGCCGCGGACTTGCGAAGGACATGGGTTGAGTTCCACCTGGGGTGCTGGGATAGCGTCGGGCAAATTATCCACTGTGACGCGATGATGACGGAAGTGTTGCCCGGTCGCTCGGGCCGCCGTGTCATGTGGGCGCAGCGCTGTCACCGAACTGAAATGGATCGGGGCTAATTTGCCCGGGTTGGAAAGTTAAGGCGATTTGCCGTCTGTTGACGATGAAATCGCCGACGTTTGAGTATTTTCTCAATCCATTCGGAGCGCCCCGACCCATGAAGAAGATCCCCCTCGCCGCCGCCTTCTGGACGATGTGCGGTACCGCGGTCGCCGAGGGCGCGCCACAGGCCGCCGTAGAGCTGTACGTGGATTCGGCCACGCGGCAGATCTTTGCCGAGCCGGGCCCGGGCCGGACCCGGCTCGGCAAGTTCGTGCCCGCCAGCGACGAGGCGACGCCAACGGCCACGGTGGCTGCAGCACCGGTACCGGCGGCAGCGCCCACGCCGGCTCCCGCGACGGCGGTCACCCGCGCCCCGGTGTCTTCCTCCAAGGCCTGGTACGAAAAGATCGGCATCCGTGGCTACGTGCAGATGCGCTACAACCAGGAGCTGGGCGAGGGCGCCAAGGACCTGAAGTCTCCGGGCGACCGCTTCATCGGCCGCGAGCAAGGCTTCGGCATCCGCCGTGCGCGTGTGGTGATCAGCGGCGACGTGACCGACAACATGTCGATCTACATCCAGCCCGATCTGGCCAGTACGCCATCGGGGTCGAGCACCACCCATTTCGCGCAGCTACGCGACGCCTACGCGGACCTGTGGCTCGACAAGGAGAAGACCTGGCGCATCCGCGCCGGCCAGTCGAAGATTCCTTATGGCTGGGAGGACCTCCAGTCCAGCCAGAACCGCATCGCGCTGGATCGCGCCGATGCGTTGAATTCGGGCGTCCGCGACGAGCGCGACCTTGGCGTATTCGCGTACTGGTCGCCGGCGGTGGCCAAGGAGCGCTTCGCTTACCTGCAGAAGTCGGGCCTCAAGGGATCGGGCGATTACGGCGTGGTCGGCTTCGGTGTCTACAACGGGCAGGGCGCCAACCGGCCCGATCGCAACGACCAGCTGCATTCGGTGATCCATTTCTCCTACCCGTTCAAGTTCGCCAACGGCCAGTACCTCGAAGTGGGCGCGGACGCATACTCCGGTCGCTACAAGGTCTCCACTGCGTCGGCGACGGTCGACGGCAACACCTTCACGCCAGGCGTCGATGCGCCCGAAGCGGGATCGACCGATCGTCGCGTCGCGGCGCACGTCATCTACTACCCCCAGCCGTTTGGCTTCCAGGCGGAGTGGACCGTGGGCAAGGGCCCGGAACTCGACATCGCCCGCCGCACGATCCGCACGAAGTCGTTGCGCGGTGGCTATGCGCAGGTGATGTACAAGTTCGACGGCGGGTACGGCTCGCTCATGCCGTATGCGAAGTGGCAGACCTATCGCGGCGCGGCGAAGTTCGACACGAATGCGCCGCGCATGGAAGTGGACGAGCTGGAGGCCGGTGTCGAGTGGCAGCCGTCGAACGCCATCGAACTGGCCGTTGCATGGGCGAACATGCGCCGCACGGACGTGAGCGCGGCACCTTACCGGCGTGTCGACGGGCAGTTGCTGCGCGTGCAGCTTCAGGTCTGTCTCTTATACACATCT